>QXYP01000319.1:3765-14016 GCA_009886815.1 Halieaceae bacterium | reverse complement strand
AAACTGCTGAGCAAGGGTCTTAAGAAATTTTGGTGAGCTGTGTAGGCGCGCGACTTCGTATTCATCTTTATAGGCCATAAGTTTGAACAGTGATCGGGCAATAACATCTGACAGCTCTTGGTTTAGCCCGATAGCCTGATCAATGTGTTGGTCTATTTTGGAAAGCCACTGTGTGTACCGCTGTGCGTAGGCCTGGTCCTGATACGCAATAAGCTCTTCGGCCAACAGTGCGGATAAAGGCTGCGCACGGTCGACGTCTACAAACTCAAGCACGGAGGTATCGCGAGCGAGCAACTCTTCGACAAGTGTAGGTTTATGCGCCAAAGCACGACCCCATTCAAAGGCTTTCTGATTCCATGCCACAGCAATGCCATTGAGCTCAATGGCATTGCGTATGGCTTCTCTGGAAATCGGCAGTAAGCCTTTTTGCCACGCGTAGCCCGTAACGATGAGGTTGGCCGCGAGGGTGTCTCCGAGGATCGACACTGCGAGCTGTGATGCGGGGAGTAGCGACAGTGCTCCTTTCTTAGTTGAGCTGACCAACCGAGACTCTAGCGTGTCTACAGGGAAGCCCAGGTCGGCATTTTGTGTGAAGTCGCCAGTGAATTGGCTGGCCGTGTTTACGACACCCGCTGTGCGTTGTGTATCCAGAACTGGATTGATTTTATCGTGGCCGGACACCAGCATGTCGCAGGCTAATAAGGTATCGGTTGCAGCGCTGTTGATTCTGGGGGCGTGGATATCTTCCCGGTTTTTTGCGAGGCGAATGTGAGTTACGACGGAGCCGCCCTTTTGTGCAAAGCCCAGCTGATCCACAACGCTGACCGCGATGCCATCAATGTGTGCTGCCATTCCTAATACAGCGCCGATGGTGACAATACCGGTTCCGCCGACTCCCGTAATGAGGACATTAAAGCTTCTGCTGTCGGGCAGCGGTTCGAAACTGGGGAACGGGATAGCATCGGGCAGTTGCGCCCAATCGTCTGAGGCCTGGTTTTTGCCCCGAAGCTGCCCGCCCTCCACAGTGACAAAGCTGGGGCAAAAACCTTCTACACAGGAATAATCTTTGTTACAGCTCGGTTGATCGATTGTGCGTTTCCTGCCGAAGGGCGTTTCGAGAGGTTGAATAGAAGTACAGTTGGAGGCGACGCCGCAGTCTCCGCAGCCCTCGCAGACGCGGTGGTTGATAACTAGACGTTTGGCGGGGTCTGGATGAGTTCCCCGTTTACGTCTACGCCGCTTTTCCGAGGCGCAGGTCTGATCATAAATGATCAGCGTTACCCCTTTGATCTCGCGGAATTCCCGCTGCACTGTGTCGAGTGTTTTTCGATGGTGGATTGTTGTCCCCGGTGCAAATTGATACCCCGAGCGATATTTCTCCGTTTCGTCGGACACAACCGCAATGCGCTGTACACCCTCGTGAAAGGCTTGATGGCTAATTTGATCTACTTGAAGTTGGCCGTCTACGGGTTGGCCGCCGGTCATCGCAACGGCGTCGTTGAATAGAAGCTTGTAGGTAATATTAATACCTGCGCTGACGGCAGCTCTAATCGCCAAAGACCCCGAATGGAAGTAGGTACCGTCGCCTAGATTCTGAAAAATATGTTGTGTTTTTACGAAGGGTTGCTGGCCGATCCAGGTGATACCCTCACCTCCCATTTGGCAGAAAGTGTAGGTTTCCCGATTCATCCAGGTCACCATGTAATGGCAGCCGACGCCACCCTGACCACGGCTGCCTTCGGGAATTTTTGTCGATGTGTTGTGGGGACAACCCGAGCAAAAATAGGGTATTCGTTGTAGGCCTAACGGATCGAGTGTGCTGGAGCGACCGACCGCATCGGTCAGCTTTTTCAGCCGATATTGTGCTGTGGATACTTTGCCTAAATCAATGACACGCGCCAGGGCACCTGTAATGTGGTCGGTCGTAATGGGTTGGTCATTGGGCAGTAGGGGCCGCCCCTGACAATCTAACCTGCCCACCAACTTGGGGCGTTCTTCAGTGGCAATGTCGTAGCAGGCTTCGCGGAAGCCAGTAGCGAGTAAGTCTCGCTTCTCTTCGACGATAAGAATTGTGTCTAACCCGCGGGCAAATTCCTTGTAAGTATCGATATCAAAGGGGAAGGGCATGCCTACCTTTAAGATTTTAATGCCCAGCGCGGTCATCGCAGGCTGATCGAGCCCAAGGTCCTGTAACGCCTGCAAGGTATCCCGCCAGCTCTTGCCCATCGATACGATGCCGATTTTTGGATTTTCGCAGTCGTGGCTGACGTAGTTCAATGCATTGGCGCGGGAGAAGGCGATGGCGGCGGGTAGCCGGTATTGTTTGATTCGGGCTTCCTGCTCGTAAACTGAGTCGGTCAAGAAGGCGTTCACACCTTCAGCTGGAAATTCGAAATGGGGCAGCGTAATGCGGGTTCGGTCAATATCAGCGCTGATGGTAGCGGATGTTTCAATGGTCTCTGGCAGTAATTTAAAGCCCACCCAAGCGCCGCAGAACCGCGACAAAGCATAGCCGAGCAAGCCGAGCTCGATGACCTCCTGAATATCGGAGGGATACAGTACAGGCATAAACTGATCTTGGAACAAAAGCTCCGAGCTGTAGTTGTTGATGGTGGATGTCATGTTGTGGTCGTCGCCAACACAAATCAGAACGCCACCATGCTTATCGGCACCGTGCCAGTTGCCCTGCCGGAGTGCATCGATGGATTGGTCGAGGCCGGGTCCTTTGCCATACCACATGCCGAAAACACCGTCGTAGAGCCCATCATTGTAGTAGTTCGTTTGCTGGGTCCCCCAGACCGAGGTCATGGCGAGATGCTCGTTGGTGCCTGGCCAGAAAGTGATGTGGTTTTCCGGGAGGAGCGCGCCGGCGCGCCAGAGTTCCTCATCAATCGCTGTCATCGGTGAGCCGCGATAGCCCGAAACGAAGCCCCCGGTGTTGAGGCCTGCAGCGAAATCTCGCTGCCGCTGCAACAGTAGTAGGCGCACCATCGCCTGACTGCCCCGTAAATGGATCAAGCCGTCGTGTTGAGTGTAACGGTCATTTAGCGAGACTTTTTGTTTCGTCATGTTAGTTTTGATTTGCGCACTCGATCTCATCACAGTATCTAACTGCTCATCCTGAGGGGTGTCGAAATCGGCAAACAAGTGTTCAACCCGCTATTTCTTTTAAATCAACACGTGAATCTGTCAATAGAGAGAACAATAATGGGTGGATCAATTTCAAAATTAAAGAGATCGAATCGATGGGCCCTTTGGAAGGTATTCGAGTAGTAGAAATGGCCGGACTAGGCGCGGGTCCGCTGTGTGGAATGATGCTTGCTGACTTGGGGGCGAGTGTTTTGGTGATTGAGCGACCGGGTCATCAATCTGCTGAGGCGTCGGCTCATGTTCATGAAGTAGATCCTTTGCTGCGCGGTAAGATGCGGCAACCACTCGACTTAAAATCCCCAACACACGTCGAGCTGCTGCGTGAAATTATTGGTCGGTCCCAAGTTTTGCTCGAGTCGTATAGGCCGGGTGTTATGGAACGACTGGGGCTGGGGCCCAGCGTGATTTGCAATAATCATCCTAGTTTAGTCTATGCCCGGATGACGGGTTGGGGTCAAACCGGACCCTGGGCCCATCGGGCGGGGCATGACCCTAACTACATCGGCGCCACCGGAGCACTCTTTCATTCGGGTAGATCTGCTGAGGCGCCCATGGCACCTCCGACCCTTTTAGGGGACGCTGCGGGTGGCGCTGCACTGATGACTTCGGGTATTACTAGCGCATTGATTCCCGCGATTCGCGATGGGCGAGGGCAGGTTATTGATGGGGCTATCGCTGAGGGAACCAATTACTTGGCTACCTATGCCCAAAGCTTTTACCAAGCAGGGCAGTTAACAGATCAACGTTGCTCGGGATGGCTAGACGGTGGTGCGCCTTGGAATGACACCTACCGCACTCATGACGAGGCCTACATGGTGGTTGCGGCAATTGAGCCCCAGTTTTACGCCTGTCTATTGGCGCAGCTCAAGTTGACAGATCATCCCCTCTTTAGCGATCTAGATCAGTGGGAAAGGTCGCGTTGGGGCGAACAGAGAGCCGTTATTGCGGAGCTTTTCGAGAGTCACTCACGGGCATTCTGGGAGACCGTATTTGATGACGGCGATGCCTGCGTATCTTCTATGCTCACCTATGGTGAGGCGAGAACCCATCCTCAATTTCAGGCTCGTCACGCCTTTTTTGAACAGTCAGGGCAATGGTTTCCCGCACCTGCCCCTCGATTCAGTGACACTTCATGGGAACCTGCTGACTCGGTGGAGGGGGCCGCTGCTCGCGACTACCTTAGGGTGCTTGGGGTACCAGAAGCCGCGTTGAAGGCACTGCAGGACTATCGAGTCAGTGGAGAAAACTAGGTTTTTGTGTTCAGGCTAGACCAGAATTGAGCGCTCTGATGGCGCCCTAGTGACGGATGGTCTTCCGAAATTGACATGGTTGCTTTGAGAGGCCTGAGCCTAAACTTCAGTCTAAAAGCGGAACTGAAGTGAAACCGTTGTAGCCCGATATGTTCAAAAAATGATCTGGGGAGCCATGATGAAGACTGAAAAAAATAAGAAATTGATTAGCCTCGCAGTAGCGGCTGTGGTGACGGGAAGCATTGCTGCGCCCGCTATGGCGGTATTGGAAGAGGTTGTGGTCACGGCGACAAAGCGAGAGCAAACCCTGCAGGATATCCCTGTGTCGATACAGGCCATCTCGGGTGAATTTGTCGATGAGTTCAACATGACCGACATTCAGGATATTGCTGGCACTGTCCCCAACGTCATTATCGGCTACGGTATTACGGCGCAGTCTGTAAACATTCGCGGCTTAGGCGCGGGGCAGGACAGAAGTTTTGAGCAATCGGTGGGGATGTTTATCGACGGCGTTTATCTGCCGCGAAGTCGACAATACCGAAACCCGTTTTTTGACATCGAGCGTGTGGAAATCATGCGGGGCCCGCAGTCAGTGGTACACGGACTCAACTCAACCGCCGGTGCAATCAGTGTACTGACGCGTCGCAATGAGGGAGGCGACCCCTTTGAGGCCAGTATTATGGCGGACACAGAGCTTGAGTATGGTGGTTATGGGGTGACCGCTACGGCTGGGGGCGGGTTGACAGACTCATTTGGGTTGAGGGCTGCAGTGCGTGCGTCGGATTATGACGGATTTATGGTTAACAATGTCAACGGTGCAGAGTCCACCCGGGAAGACATGCTGGTGCGCCTCAACGCGGTCTGGAATGTGTCTGACCGCGTTACAGTGACCGGTAAGCTTGAGACTTCTGAGTACGAATCTTCTTTGAGCGTGGGGGAGATCTACGGTGGCGTATCACAGCTAATTGAGCCCAACGATGGCATCCTTAATTGGCAGCATGCTGCAGATGAGTCGACTATCGATATTTTCGGAATTCTTCCTGTCGCCGAGCCCGGTATAGAGAGCCAATATGACCTCTACAGTCTGGGTCTCGAATGGGAACTGGGCAACAATCGCATTGACGTCCTGGTTGCAAGGTCGGAATTTGAGTACGACATCTCACTCGACCTTGATACAACAACGCTCAACATTCTCGACGCCGGTATCGATGAAGATTACGAGCAAACCAGCGTGGAAGCGCGTATCAGCTCTCAGGGCGACAATACGGTTGATTACATTGCGGGTATTTACTACCACGATACATCACTCAGGAACGCGCAGCCCAACATTTATGGTGAGGGCGCTCTTGGTCCCGGAGTTGGCTTGGAGTCTACTGGCATTTTCGAGGTTGATTCGACATTGTTTTCGCCATTTATTCAGGCGACCTGGAATCTTTCTGACACTTTCAGAGTGTCAGGGGGCGGCCGATACTCCGATGAGGAAAAGGATGTTTTCAGAGACTCCCGCTGTAACCTGGGGTTGATTGGATCTGCGACATTGGTGCCTGCACCGCCGCCGTTGGCAGCGGCCTTGTGTCCCAGCGCTGACTTGGATGGCTATAGAGATAGTCGTAGCTCCAGTAATTTCATGTGGGAATTGGCGGCCCAGTGGGACCTTGGCGAATCGACGATGTTGTACGCCAAGGCGAGCGATAGTGCCAAGGCGGGAGGGTTCTCTAGCTCTACCAGCGCACAGCGTGGCCAACTGGAATATGACGATGAGAGTGCCCTGGGTCTCGAGGCTGGAATCAAAGCACGGTCGTCTGACGGCAGCTTTGAATGGAACCTATCGATTTTCAGGACGGAATTTGATGACTTACAAGTCAATTCCTTTGACGTGGAGATCGTTGATGGTGTTGTTTCTACTCGACCCAGAATTACCAACGCCGCTGAGGCAATTTCTCAAGGGATTGAGGCGGATGCCCGCTGGTCAGCAGCGGAGTGGCTGACTTTAGGCGCATCTGTCGGCTTGCTCGATGCGGAGTACGATAACTTTACAGAGGGTAACTGCAACAGTGCAATCACATCTCCAACAGGAGTCTGTGATCTTAGCGGCCAATCCTTGCCTTATGCCCCTGATATGCAGGCGACGTTCTTTGGCGATCTGCGCGCGCCTTTATTTGCCGGCATGGATCTGACTGGAGGGTTCACGATTGCCTACAGCGATGATTATCTGACTGAAGGCACCATCGACCCCTTAATGATGCAGGACTCTTATACTCGCGTTGATGCCCATATTGGTATTGCCGGACGAAACGATATGTGGAGTGTTTCTCTGATCGGCAAGAACTTGACGGAGGAGGAAATTTTAGGGAGTTCGCAGGGGTTTGGTACCTACTTTCTTGGGTACTTAGAGCCGCCTAGAACGATTTTCATCAGGGCGACACTAAATTTCGGCGGCTGAGCAGCGAAGCCTACGATCGCGAGGCCCTGGTCGAGTACTGACCGGGGCTGCAGGCCAGCCAAGGATGTTGTTCAAACCAACCCTCCCGTTATTGTTAGCCACTGCGCTGGGTTTCTTCGCCACGTGTCTAACAGCTTCGACCGAGCAGTTGGGTGATTGGTCAAGGTTTAGCCAGTACGTCCCGGTCAGGGATGGGACAAAACTCGCGTTGGATTGCTATATCCCTATCCCCGATCGCAGTGCTAGCGGCGCGGAGCTGGAGGGCCGCCACCCGGTGGTGCTCCGCTTCACACCTTACGGTCGCCGCTTTGCAGCGACGAAGCCCTACCAGTTGCCGCAGGTGGGCGTTGGGCTGAACGGATCGAAACCCTTACGGCGCCTCACTCAGCGTGGATACGCAGTCTGCATCGCAGATGCCAGAGGTTATGGTGCCTCATTTGGTAGTCGGTCGACTTGGCTGGGATTTCAGGATGCACTTGATGTCCGGGATATCGTCGATTGGCTTGGTGTTCAGAGCTGGAGTAATGGCCAGATTGGCATGATCGGTAGCTCTTGGTTGGGCTCAGTACAATATTGGGCGTTGGTTGAAGCTTCGCCTTACTTGAAGGCACTGTTTGTTGGCAACGCCCAATATGACCACTACGCCACCTTTTTCGATAATGGTATTTATCGTCCTGACCTCGAGCTGGCATGGCAAACCATTCGAGAGCGAGTTGATTTTGGCGCCGATGGTGCTGGGGTCGCCGCAGTTGATGGTGAGACGGGTGTGGTCCAGTTGAGAGCAGCGAGAGCAGGCCATCGGGCGAACACTCCGTTAGGTGCGCAAATTCGGCCTTTACTGTTTAGAGATACCCTCGATAAAGAGACAGGGCGGTCATGGCATTTAGAAAATAGTGTCTGGTTCCATAGATTGGTCCTCGAAGATCAATCAGTGGCGGTCTATCACATTGCAGGGTGGTGGGATGCTTATGCTAAAGACCAGTTGCTGGCCTACACAAACTTTGGAGGACCCCAAAAGTTGCACGTGGGGCCTTATTTCCATGGCGAAACCTTTGGCGTTGATCTGATCGGTGAAGCGTTGCGCTGGTTTGATTATTGGTTAGTAGGCATTGATAACGGAATCATGAATGAGCCGCCTATCCGCTACTACCGAGTGGGGGCGGGGTGGGAACAAGATGAGACGTGGACCGCTTTGGGCGGTGAACCTGTGGAACTTTACTTGGGCGCAGAAATGCTGCCGACTGGCAGTTCGGTAGAGATAAAGCATGGATCTGTGAGCAGCTCAATGTCGCTGAATCATCACTTTCTCCAGCGTAATAACGGGACATTCCGACAGGGCCTTTGTGGAGACAGCGTTGCTGCCCCTGCTGAATGCTATGCCTCTCCATACCTAACAGACATGGGATTGCCCATAAATGGCGCAACCCAGAGATTTTCGCTGCCCCTGAGTCAGGATCTTGAGGTCACAGGTCATCCCTTGGCATCACTTTGGCTATCACCACTGAGTAGTGATGTGGAGATATCGATTGTTCTGGCTGTCGATTTGAACGATGGGCAGCAGCGCTATGTTAGTGGCGCAATGTTAAAAGTATCCCATCGCTGGCAGTCAAAGCCGCCGGTAAATCACCTCGGCCTGCCTTGGCTAAACCAGAGTAACTTTGCTTCCTCACAGGAGGCATCGGACCCCATATTGGTAGAGGTAGATTTGCAGCCTGTAGCGGTGCGCCTCTCAGCTGGCAGTACTTTGACACTGATGGTTACGGCGATAAAGCCCTCGAACAAGGGTGGGGGAAATCCGATACCCCTGGAGATTTATCAGCGGGAGGGGTTTAGATCCTCGCTGCAACTGCCGGTAAAAAATGAGGGCATGCTTTGATGGAAATTTACCCATCTTTGTTTACCGAGACTACCTGTGATGGGCCGGATTTCACTGATGTGACACGCTGCTGGAAGTTTGATCCGCCCAGCCGTTGGTTAATTTTTACCCTAAAAAAAGACGTTTTTTTGAGGACAACGCCTAATGGATTTTTCTCTCACTGAAGAACAGCAGTTGCTGGTGGACACATTTCGTCGCTTTGCGGATAAGGAGTTAAAACCTGTAGCCGATGAGTATCGTGATCGGCTAATTCCTCGGGAGCTTGCGCTTCGCCTGCAAAGCGAGATGTTGCCTTTTGGCGTGGGTGCTGGGGTTGTGGCCGAAGAGCTGGGTGGACTCGGACTTGATACTTTTACGGTTGGACTGCTGCAGTTTGAACTGGCCAGAGTATCGCCGGATATAGCTGTTACCGCCCTAATCCAAATGATTGTAGGGAAGCTACTGCCCTATGTGCCCGATCATCTGCGTGATGACTATGCTAAAGCTGTGCTCAGTGCCGAGAAGTTGGGCTGTGTTGGTATGTCTGAGCCAGGTGCCGGCTCTCAGGTCACTGCAGTAGCCTGTAGAGCGCGGGAGTCGGGTGATGACTTTATTATCTCCGGCGAAAAATTGTGGATATCCAGCGGTGGTTACTCTGACTTTATCTTTTTGTTAGCGCGTTTCAATGACGATCCCGTGGGTGGTTTAGGGTTAATCTTAGTAGACCGAGAGCATGGGTATAAAACAGTAGAGATCGGAAAAATGGGGCTGAACAGCCAGTCCACGGCACAGGTGATCTTTGAAGATATCCGGGTTCCTAAAACAAATTTGATGGTGGCTCCTGGTGAGGCCATGAAAACGCTGTTTGTTTCACTAGCCGGCTCTCGGCCTATTGTTGCTCTAATGGCCTTGGGTGTCGCGCAGGCTGCTCTCGATGAGGCCACGAAATATTCGGTGGACAGGCATCAATTTGGCAAGCCCATTGCTGGGCATCAGTTGATTTCCGCGATGCTGGGTGAGATGGCAACTAAGTTGGAGGCTGGAAAATTATTATCCTTCAAAGCGCTCGATGCGATTGATCGCGGATATCGCTCGGATGTGAATGCGGCCATGTGTAAGTGGTACAGCACGGATGTTGCCTGCGAAATAGTTGCTAGCGCCATGCAGATTCATGGTGGCAATGGCATCACACAGGAGTTCCCCATTGAATATATGTATAGGGCGGTTCGGCCTTTCATGGTGACCGAAGGCACCAATGAGATACAAAAACTCTCGATAGGTAGGGCGTTAACGGGTATTGATGCCTTTGGTGGAAGCTGATGTTAATTATTACTGATACACAACAAATGATCATCGAGACCGCTGAGAAAGTTGCGAGCGCTTTTGGTCCTGAGTACTGGCGAAAATGCGACGAGAATGAAATTTATCCGACGGAATTTGTTGATGAATTAGGTGCGCAAGGGTTCTTTGGGCTGGCGGTTCCAGAGACGATGGGCGGCTCGGGTCAAGGCATGACGGAGTTATGTCTCGCCATGGAGGCCTTGTGTCGTGGT
>QXYP01000319.1:0-3755 GCA_009886815.1 Halieaceae bacterium | reverse complement strand
GGGGGGGGGGGGGCCGGCGTTGGGCTATCTCTTCGGCTTGTTAGGAACATTGACCCTAGTAAAGAGCGCCAGCACGTTACAGGCCGAACAATATTTGGCGCCCTTTGCGCGTGGCGAGAAGATCTGCGCATTTGCATTATCGGAGCCCGATGCGGGTACTAACTCCTTCAACATTAAAACGACCGCCGTGGCTGAGGGTGGCGGTTTCCGTATCAACGGGAATAAATGGTTTATCACTAATATCGATAATTCTGACGCCCTGCTGCTTGTCGCTAAGACAGCGCCATCTGGTAAAGAAGCAGTCAAATCGGGATCGCTCAGTCTTTTTCTGATCGATTTGCCCAATGAGAGCCTGGACTACACCCCCATACCCAAGCACGGATTCAATTATTACAAGTCAAATCAGTTGTTTATAGAGGACCTCTTTGTTCCGGAGTCGGCATTGGTGGGTACCTTGGGCAAGGGGTTTGCAAGCTTGGCGCCAACGCTCAATGCAGAGCGATTACTGGTCGCTGCCGGGTCTATTGGCCTGGCCCGGCTAGCCTTGTCCAGCGCGGTTCTCTACGCCAGTGAACGTGTGGTTTTTGATGTTCCGATAGGTGCCCATCAGGCGGTACAGCATCCGCTCGCTGCTGCCCATGCCCGACTGGAGTCCGCATGGTGGACAGTAAGACAGGCTGCCGCGATGGAGGATCAGGGTGACCAATCCGCGCACGCCACCGCGCTCGCAAATACCGCGAAATACGTGGCCGTCGAGGCGGCGATCGATGCGTGTTATCACAGTTTACAGGCCCATGGTGGCGCGGGTTACGCGAGGGAGTATCACCAGGAACGGTGGTGGCGTGAGGTGCAGCTGTTCAGGCTAGCGCCTTTGACGCAGCAGATGACGCTAAATTTTATCGGTCAGCATGTACTTGGCCTACCTAGGTCTTACTGAAAAGCAAAGCAAGGGGAGATTAAATGGTCGCTGAAGCGAAACGAATGCAAGGCTATGGCTCAGATTTCATTAAGGAAATGTTTGCCGCAGCGCGAAATCCAGAAATGATTTCCTTTGCCGGAGGCGCTCCTGCTCCTGAGTTGTATCCATTGGATGCCTTCAGGTCGGCTTCTGATAAGGCTTTTGATCTTTATGGTCGCACTGTAATGGCCTATGACGGTGCTTACGGTGTGGCGCAGCTGCGTGATTTCATTGCAACACAGTGGATGCCTCGCGCCGGGATCAGCGTCAGCGCAGATAATGTTCTCATTCTCAGCGGCTCCCAGCAGGGCATAGACTATGCGGCAAGGTTGTATCTGGACGAAGGGGATACGGTTATTGTCGAGCATCCCTCATACCTCGGCGCCTTGAATACCTTCGGTGCTTTGTCTGCGAAGTATGTTTCAGTGGCAATCGATGACCACGGTATGCGCATGGATGCGCTTGAGGATGCGCTGAAGCGGCACCCCGAGGCGAAGTTGATCTATACGGTTCCCGATTTCCAAAACCCCACGGGAATCACGCTGGCGACGGATCGCCGGCGCCAAATGGTTCAACTGGCAGATCGTTATGACGTCATGATCATTGAAGACAGTCCCTACTTCGAAATTCGTTTTGATGGGGCTTTCCCTCCTGCAATCAAGAGTTTTGACGATTGCGGTCGGGTCATCTATCTCGGCTCGTTCTCAAAGACACTCTGTCCCGGTATTCGACTGGGCTGGGTAATTGCAGACGATAGGCTAATCGAGCGATACCGTGTACTAAAAGAGGCCACCGATTTTCAGGCCGGCACTGTCGCGCAGTATCAGGCATTAACGTTTCTTCAGGACCACCCCCTCGATCAGCATTTGGGCAGGTCGCGAGAAGTTTACAGGGCCCGGCGAGACGCCGCGCTCACCGCGATTGGCCAATACTTCCCATCGGGCGTTACCCACACACGACCTTCTGGCGGCTACTTTATTTGGGTTGAGGCGCCTGGCGTAAACGCAACTGAGACGGTGGTGTATGCGATGAACGATATTGGCGTCGCCTATGTGCCTGGTGAATCATTTTATGCTACTGATCCTAGGGTTGATACGCTGCGTCTAAGCTATTCGCAGATGACTGAGGATAAGATTACTGAGGGCATAAGGCGTTTGGGCGTTTTACTTGGCGAGCGGTGCGCTTAGTAGAGTCAAAGCCCGTTTGTAACGTTTTTAGAGGCAGCGTCTCGCAATAGCCATCGTGCTTGCCCACACAATGGCGGCGAGTCAGCCCATCAGGAAGACCAGCGGCGGGTGTGATGCCGAACTTTTCGTTCACGCTGCAGCAACCCCAACCCCAACAGCAACCGGCGACGTCACGGCAGTGTGGAAAAACGAAGATAGGTATTTCATTGCCTACCTCATCACAGAGCGCTGTGTGCATTGCGCCGATCTAGATTTTGTAGCCTGAACTCTATTCTAGAGTCCGGTTGCACTTCTGGTCTGCTAATTTAGGCAGAACACCAGTAGGCGTTTTGAAGGCAATCTGCGCTGGCTATCGACCGCACGAAAGACTGTACGGCATGCGATTAAGACCGCAGCAATACTCAACAAGACATGGGGGTGTCGGGCATCATGGGCGAAGGTTGAGTGCATTGTTTTGGAGGAACGGAATGACAGCTTACGAAAAGTATCGGCATGTTGCTTTTGCGCGTTCGGGCGGCGTACTGACGGTGACATTGAACCGTCCGGATGCTCTTAATGCCTCTGACGAACTTCTCCACCGGGAGCTATCCTGGGTATTCGCGGATATCGCTCGAGATAAAGAAACTCGGGCCGTGGTCTTGACCGGTGCGGGTAAGGCGTTTTGCGCTGGGGGTGACCTCAAACACGGGCTGTCCATGAATACACAGCAGACTGATGCGATGGTAGAGGAGGGTAGAAAGATAATCCTCGATATCCTCGAAGTCCCCCAGCCTATTATTGCGGCGGTGAATGGTTATGCAATGGGACTTGGCGCTACTCTAGCGCTGTTCTCCGATATTGTTGTGGCTGCCGAGGAGGCTGTGTTTGCCGACACCCACGTTATTGCAGGGTATGTTGCAGGAGACGGTGGCGCCGCTATTTGGCCTCTGCTCGTAGGCATGCACAACGCCAAGGAGTTCTTGATGACGGGCGATCGTCTGACGGCGGAAGAAGCTAAGGAGCTCGGTCTTATTCGCCATGTGGTGCGGGCAGCTGACCTGCTTAAAGTGGCTCATGCGAAGGCTGAAAGGCTTGCCACAGGACCTAGGATGGCCATTGAGGGCACCAAGCAAACATTAAACTGTTTGTTGCGGCAGGCGGTTGATGCAACCCTTGATTACGGTCTGTTAAGGGAAAAGCAATGTATGCAGGTGAGTGAGGATTGCGAGGAGGCACTCTCGGCATTTGCTGAGAAACGGCAGCCAGTGTTTAAGGGAAATTGATCTTGCAAAATTTTCGATTTTAGATCGAGCCGGGGTATGCATTCACGCCACTGACCGTACCAAGAGCCAAAATAAAGGCGATCGCTTTGTTAGTTTTACCTGGGGTAAGTGGGCACAAAGGTGACCTCATCCCACAGACCCGCTTCATGAATAGTAACGAGGACCTTATGAATAAACGTATGGAACGGGGAATAAAATAATTTCACGGGAATTTCCCCCTAGCATATTGTTATCAGCATAGCAGTTATCGTTGCGGTTGCAGGTGTGATCTTTCGCGGGGGTGGCAACCAAGCTTTGGTCAGAGGTGATGTTGGCCTCCACGGTTAAACCCTACGAAACTATTGTGGA
>QXYP01000318.1 GCA_009886815.1 Halieaceae bacterium | reverse complement strand
AATAATCGTGGCTGACACGCTAGATCAGGTGGTGAGGGCTGGCAAGTTTTGTGACTCAGTTGTCCTATGGCACAAAGGGCTCGCCGGGCAAGCAGCGCGGGCACAGGAAGCATTGTGAGGGGCTAGTAGCGCCCCAGAAAAGAGTAATTCTCGGGGAGAAGAAAATGATGAGCTTAAGGGTGGAGATGGAGGTAACGGCCACAGTTCTCCCATCATGAGCAGCGAGAGGCCCGGGGGATAAAAAAACGCCAAAAAGGGCTAATTCTTCAAAGAAAACCGTATTTTTTCCGCTTTGCCCATCTTAAATAGCAGCTGCCTCTTCAGCTCAAACTCCGAATGTGGTACATAGCGCACCACGAATTGCACAAGTGCCAGCGGCTAGCCGTTGATACACCTCTGTGATGACGTCTACGGACCCTTTTTGGTGACTTTATCGCGAAAGCGTTGCCGGTGTGCTGGTGCATCGAGCGACGCACCGTATCAGTAGTTTGGGTGTAGGCAATCGAGAACAAATTCCGACTGGGTGATGAAAACCATGACAGACTTAGCCATTTACCGAAATATTGGCATCTTTGCGCACGTTGATGCCGGTAAGACCACGACGACCGAGCGAATCCTCAAGCTGACCGGTAAAATCCACAAGACGGGTGAGGTTCATGACGGGGCAGCCACCACGGATTTTATGGAGCAGGAGCAGGAGCGTGGAATTACCATCCAATCTGCGGCTACCACCTGCTTTTGGGATGATCATCGCCTAAACATCATCGATACCCCTGGGCACGTTGATTTTACGGTTGAAGTTTATCGTTCCTTGAAAGTTCTCGATGGCGGAGTTGGCGTTTTTTGTGGTTCTGGAGGCGTTGAGCCCCAATCCGAGACCAACTGGCGCTACGCCAACGACTCTGAGGTCTCTCGCCTTATCTTTGTCAATAAACTTGACCGAATCGGCGCCGACTTTTACCGCGTTGTAGATCAGGTACGAAATGTACTGGGTGCAAACCCATTAGTGATGACCCTACCTATCGGTACTGAGGACGAATTCACCGGTGTGGTCGATATTCTCACCCAAAAGGCTTACATCTGGGACGACTCTGGTTTACCCGAAAACTACGAAGTTACCGATATTCCAGCAGATTTGGTGGACGATGCGGCGATGTATCGCGAACAGCTCATCGAAGCTGCTGTAGAAATGGATGACGATGTCATGATGTCGTATATGGAAGGTGAAGAGCCTTCACTGGACGATATCAAACGCTGCATCCGTGAGGGTACTCGTAAGCTCCATTTCTTCCCCACTTATTGTGGCTCTGCGTTTAAGAACAAGGGTATCCAGCTGGTACTGAACGCGGTTGTTGATTACTTGCCAAGCCCTACTGAAGTGGATCCTCAGGATCTGACCGACGAAGAGGGTAACCCCACGGGTGAGAAGGCCGTAGTATCGATCGAAGAGCCTTTCCGGGCTCTGGCCTTCAAGATTATGGATGATCGTTTTGGCGCCCTCACCTTTATCCGCGTTTATTCGGGACAGATTAAGAAAGGCGACACGATTCTGAACTCTGCGACTGGAAAAACTGAGCGGGTCGGACGCATGGTTGAGATGCACGCCGATGAGCGTAACGAGATTGATAGAGCTCAGGCAGGTGATATCTTTGCTTGTGTGGGCATGAAAAACGTTCAGACGGGCCACACATTGTGCAGCACTTCAGAGCCTTGCACACTCGAGGCTATGGTTTTCCCTGAGCCGGTTATTTCTATTGCCGTTGCTCCCAAGGACAAAGCCGGCACTGAAAAGATGGGCGTAGCGATTGGTAAGATGATTGCTGAAGATCCCTCTTTCCGAGTGGAAACCGATGAGGATTCTGGCGAGACCATCCTTAAAGGCATGGGCGAGCTGCACCTCGATATCAAGGTCGATATTTTGAAGCGCACTTACGGTGTTGAGCTGGATGTCGGTCAGCCACAGGTGGCGTACCGCGAGACCATTACCAGCGCGATAGAAGATTCCTACACCCACAAGAAGCAATCAGGTGGCTCTGGTCAATTTGGTAAAATCGACTATAAAATCATGCCCGGTGAGCCCGGCAGTGGCTACCAGTTTACTTCGACGGTTGTGGGCGGAAACGTACCCAAAGAATTTTTCCCAGCCATTGAAAAAGGCTTCCGGGTCATGATGGAAGAGGGCCCTCTCGCTGGCTTCCCAGTGCTCGATGTGGCCATTGAGCTCAATGATGGGGGTTTCCACGCGGTAGACTCCTCGGCGATTGCCTTTGAGCTGGCTGCGAAAGGCGCTTACCGTCAGTCAATGCCCAAGGCGAGTCCTCAACTCATCGAACCGGTGATGAAAGTGGATGTGTTTGCTCCTGAAGATAACGTGGGCGACGTGATCGGCGATTTGAATCGACG
Source organism: Halieaceae bacterium (assembly GCA_009886815.1). Taxonomy (GTDB): domain Bacteria; phylum Pseudomonadota; class Gammaproteobacteria; order Pseudomonadales; family Halieaceae; genus Luminiphilus. Next base: position 2,561 of record QXYP01000318.1, on the reverse strand, counting down.
TCGAGGCATGATCAAGGATCAGGATTCCACACCAACCGGCATCCGCATTAAGGCCGACGTTCCGCTAGCAGAAATGTTTGGCTACATTGGGCACCTCAGAACGATTACTTCTGGGCGCGGTCAGTTTTCTATGGAGTTCTCTCACTACCTTCCCTGTCCGGCGTCTGTTTCCGAGAAGGTGATTGTGGAAGAGAAGGAACGGCGAGCCGCAAAAGCGAATTAATGCTACTAGGCTCATGACCCGGCCCTGCTCGGGCTGTGCTGGAGAAACCCTGCGATGCATGTCGCGGGGTTTTTTTATGGCTGAAATCCAGTGATGATGTTGCACTGGGTGGGTTCAAGCTAGCCACCTCATGTCGTCTGCAAGGGTGTGCTGAAATTACAGAGGATAAAACTTTGGATGATCGTGACTATATGGCGCTCGCGCTTGCGGCGGCAACTAGCGCCGGGGCTGAGGGCGAGGTGCCTGTGGGTGCAGTATTGGTCGCTGAGTCTGGCGAGGTCGTGGCTGTTGCCGGCAATGCCCAGATGAGTTCTTGCGATCCAACAGCCCATGCCGAAGTGCTGGCGCTTAGAGCGGCTGGCCAAAAGTTGAGTAATTATCGACTGCCAGGCTGTACGCTTTATGTGACGTTGGAGCCGTGCACTATGTGCTGTGGCGCCCTCATTCATGCTCGAGTGAAGCGATTGGTGTTTGCCGCGCGCGAGCCCAAAGCGGGTGCTGTGGTTAGCACTAGCTCCACCTTGAGTAATGCTGCGCTGAACCATCACGTAGAGTGGAGCGAGGGTGTCGCAGCCGAGGCATCAGCAAGCTTACTTCGGCAGTTTTTTAGTGATCGGCGCAGCGGGCGTATCAGTAAACCGGTGGGTTAGCCAACGCCGGTGCCTCAATAGCCCTCTGTTTGGAAAGCCCCTAACCGGTCTCGAGCTTTATGGCGTGGTCTTAGCGCCCTGAACGGAGTAACAACGTTATTCATGGGTCTTGGGCATTAAAAAAATCAGCAATAGACATTGCCAATGCTGCGCCTTGGGGGCAGTCTTGATCGATTATTAGTTGCCTTAACTGAGGACTGCAGCTTGTGACACGTGTGGCTAATTATCGATTGACTGATGCTCATATTGCGAAAGCACTCAAGGCTGCTGCAGATCTTGACGAGCGCGTGGCGACAGCCCTAGAGGTCATAGGATTGCCGGCCGCACGAAAGCGAACTCACGGCTTTGAGTCTCTGGCTAAAATTGTGGTCGGTCAGCAGGTCTCGACCCGAGCGGCAGAAGCCATCACGCTGCGGTTGGTGGAATCACTCAACGGTCAGCTTGAGCCAGAAATGCTTTTGTCCCGTGACGACGAGACCTTGCGTGCTGCGGGGTTATCCCGCCAAAAAGTTTCCTACCTTCGTAGCTTGGCCACAGCTGTCGTCGAGGGTGAATTACCACTCGAAAAGATGCCAAAAATGTCTGACGAGGAGGTTTTGCAGCGCATCACAGCGATTCGAGGCTTCGGTACTTGGTCGGCGCAAATGTACCTCATGTTCTCTTTGGGACGCACCGATGTTTGGCCCAGTGGCGACCTTGCGGTACGGGTTGGATTCGGGCGTCTGCTGGGCCTTACTGAAAGGCCAACCCCTAAACAAACCGACCAGCTTGCCAGCCCCTTTACGCCCTACAGAAGTGCACTCGCTTTACTGTGCTGGCACTATTATTCGAGCGTGCCCCATGAGCAATAGTCACGGTTAAATGCAGGTTGGGTGCTGGCTGTGGCGCTTTACAGCGCGGTAGGCAGTGCAATGGCCGAGTCTTTTTGGCTCATTTCAGTCACATTGATCGGTGGTTGAATGCGCTCGTCGGCCAAGGCCATTAACTGGAGTGCGGAATAGTATTGGCGAATATTGTCGACGTAGGTGACGGCTTCGTTACCCCGAGCAAAGCCAAATCGAGTGGTCGGATAGATGTCGGGGTTCTGGAGTTTGGGTAATTGAGAGCGCACATCGGACCAGAGGTGGGGGTTGAGACCGTTCTTTTCGGCGATAACCCGTGCGTCTTCAAGATGGCCAAGGCCAATGTTGTAGGCGGCGAGCGCCATCCAGAGCCGATTGGGTTGCTCTATATCGGCCGGTAGACGTCTTAGCAGATCTCGAATAAAGCGCGCGCCGCCGCGAAGGCTTTGTCTCGGATCTGTTCGGTCATCTACGTTCAACTCTTTTGCCGTAATGCGGGTCAGCATCATCATACCTTCCACCCCGGTGCGGGATCTGGCGGTGGGGTTCCAGTGTGACTCCTGATAGGAAACAGCGGCGAGCAAACGCCAATCCATTTGATATTCGATGGCCACCGTCTCTATAAGAGGCTGCCACTTGGGAAGCACACTTTCGACGCGCCGGTTAAAGGTAAACGCCCCCATTCTTGAAGAGAATCGCGCAGCGCCAAAATGCTGTTCACGGAGCTTATCCAGAAGCCCTGACTGGCGCGCGTCCGTCAAAAATTGATTGATATCGGTGCGTAAGGCATCGGCACCTTCAACCTTAGGAAGGTACCAGGCGATTGATTCTGCTGTTTCCAGGACA
>QXYP01000317.1:20185-22644 GCA_009886815.1 Halieaceae bacterium | reverse complement strand
CAACGAGATGCTGAAATGGTGGCTTTGGATGTTGAGTATCCGGGTTATGGATTTGCGCGCCACAAAGGTTATCCCACACGAGAGCATTTGGCTGCTCTGGCAAGCTTAGGTGTGACGCCATGGCACAGAAAAAGCTTTGCCCCCGTAAAACGCTTGCTTAGTTAGGCCAGTGTCCTATAGCGTTTACCTATGAAGGAATTTGTACACTTACGTTTGCATACCGAGTTTTCCTTGATCGATGGACTGGTCAGGATTCCCACGCTTATGGGCGAGGTCGCTGCGCAAGGTATGCCGGCGGTGGCGGTGACAGACGCGACCAACTTTTACGGGTTGATTAAGGCCTACAAGGCCGCCCAGCGGGCGGGATTGAAATTAATTGTTGGTGTGGATTTGTGGGTGGAGGACGCTGACGATCGCGACCGGCCCAAACCTTTATCGCTGTTGGCCATGAATGAGCAGGGCTACCAGAACCTGACTCTACTCATCTCAAAGGCTTGGCGTGAAGGGCAATATCACGGTTCTCCCCGCATAGAGCGGGATTGGCTAGATACCCATGCTGAAGGTGTATTGGCGCTGTCTGGTGGCTGTCAGGGAGAATTTGGCCAGCTGCTCATTAATGGTCATGACGCAGAGGCTCGAGCCTCGCTGCAGCGGTGGATGACGACGTTCCCGGATCGATTTTATATTGAGCTGCATCGTACGGGCCGTCTCGGAGAAGAAGATTATCTACATGCTGCCGTAGAACTGGCCGCAGAGATGGCATGCCCGGTTGTGGCTACTAATGATGTGCGCTTTATCGGCACGGACGAGTTCGAGGCCCATGAAGCCCGGGTGTGCATCGGCTACGGTCGCACCCTCGACGACCCTCGTAGGCCTAAACTCTATTCTGATCAGCAGTATCTGCGGTCTCCAGAAGAGATGGCTGAGTTGTTCAGTGATCTGCCTGAAGCCCTTGCCAATACGGTTGAAATTGCTAGGCGCTGCTCGGTCACCATACCTTTGGGTGAGCCTAGTCTTCCCGACTTTCCTGTGCCCGAAGGCACCACGATCGAAGATTTTTTGAGTCAGCTGTCTCATGAAGGCCTAAGCCGCCGCCTTGAGCAACTGCAAGTGTCTAACCCCGAAACGGTCTCCGAGTATCGACAGCGGCTTGACTTCGAGCTGGGGGTGATCAATGAAATGGGATTCCCGGGCTACTTTCTGGTGGTGATGGATTTCATACGGTGGGGCAAGCAGCAGGGCATTCCTGTGGGCCCGGGCCGTGGCTCTGGAGCGGGCTCTCTAGTCGCCTACGTTTTAGAGATTACTGACCTTGATCCTCTCGCTTACGATTTGCTATTTGAGCGGTTTTTGAACCCCCAGCGTGTATCGATGCCGGATTTCGATGTTGATTTCTGCATGGATCGTCGCGACGAGGTGATCGAGTATGTGGCAGATACCTATGGTAGAGAGGCGGTGTCTCAAATCATTACCTTTGGGACTATGGCCGCAAAGGCAGTGGTCCGAGATGTGGCCCGGGTGCAGGATAAGCCCTATGGACTGGCCGATAAAATGTCCAAGCTCATCCCTTTTGAGGTGGGCATCACGCTAGAGAAAGCCCTTGAGCAGGAAGAGGCCTTAGCCCAGCTACTGAAAGATGATGGCTCGGCTCAGGAAATCTGGGACATGGCAGTCCAGCTGGAGGGTGTGACCCGAAATGTGGGTAAACATGCGGGGGGCGTGGTGATCGCGCCGTCTCGGCTGACCGATTTCTCGCCGCTTTATTGCGATGAAGAGGGCGGAGGCCTCGTTACCCAGTACGACAAGAATGATGTGGAGGAAGCTGGACTCGTAAAGTTCGATTTCTTGGGCCTTCGTACTCTGACGATCATCGATTGGGCGGTCGCCATGATCAACAAAGCCCAGGCCTATGATCAGGGCAAAACTCTAGATATTGCTGACATTCCCCTCGATGATTCAAAGGTATTTACCCTGCTGAAATCCGCAGAAACAACGGCGGTATTTCAGCTCGAATCTAGGGGTATGAAAGATCTCATCAAGCGCCTTCAGCCGGACTCCTTTGAAGATATTATTGCGCTGGTTGCGTTGTTTAGACCGGGCCCTTTGCAGTCTGGGATGGTTGATAATTTCATTAACCGTAAGCACGGTCGCGAGGCCCTGGCTTATCCAGATGCGTCTTATCAACACAGTTCATTGCAGCCTATATTAGAGCCAACCTACGGTATTATTTTGTATCAGGAGCAAGTGATGCAGATAGCCCAGGAATTGGCCGGTTACACCCTTGGGGGCGCCGACCTGCTGCGGCGTGCTATGGGTAAGAAAAAACCCGAGGAGATGGCCAAACAACGGTCAGTCTTTGAGGAAGGGGCCAGTGCCAAAGGCATTGATCCCAACTTGGCGATGAAAATCTTCGATTTGGTGGAGAAGTTTGCCGGTTACGGTTTCAACAAATCACACTC
>QXYP01000317.1:9913-20175 GCA_009886815.1 Halieaceae bacterium | reverse complement strand
ACACTCAGCGGCTTACGCGCTGGTCTCTTACCAAACGGCTTGGTTAAAGACGCATTTTCCCGCGGAATTCATGGCGGCGGTCATGAGCTCGGAACTCGATAACACCGACAAGCTCTTAACCTTGCGAGACGAGTGCAAGTCGATGGCGGTGCCTCTGCGTCTGCCCGCAGTGAATGAGGGGGCTTACCTATTTACCGTCAATGCAGAGAATGAAATTGTTTATGGTTTGGGCGCCATTAAGGGCTTGGGTGAGGGTCCCGTTGAAAACCTTTTAGAGGCTCGGGTTTCTGGGGGCGCGTTTAACGATCTCTTTGACCTTTGCTCGCGCACAGATCCCCGTAAAGTTAATCGCAGGGCCCTGGAAGCCCTCATTAAAAGTGGTGCTCTCGATAGCTTTGGTGCTGAGCGATGGATTCAGCTAGCCGCACTAGACGACGCACTTCGCGCCGCCGAGCAGGCAGTGGCTAATGATGAGGCGGGCATGACCGATCTTTTTGGCACGGTAGCCCCAACTGCTGACGGTGACCCTTATGCGGAGCATCGGGAGGTTCGCCCTTGGACATTAAAAGAAATTCTTAACGGCGAGAAAGATAGTGTGGGTAGTTTCCTCAGTGGGCACCCCATACAGGAGTATGAAACCGAAGTCCGCAAGTTTGCGCCACGCCGTTTGCGCGACCTGCAACCGGACAGCAACACCACCATTGCAGGGTTAATTGTCGATATAAGGACGATAAAAACCCAAAGAGGTGTGATGGCAGTCTTAAAATTGGACGATAACACGGGCCAAATCGAGTCAACAGTCTATGCAGAGGCGTACACTGAGCACAGGGAGTTATTGGTCAAAGACCGTATTGTGCTTCTTAGTGGCCGTATTCAGAGCGATGAATATTCCGGTGGATTGTCGATGCGTGCCCGGGAGATCCGTTCTCTGGAGCAAGCGCGACTTTCCCGAGTTCGCGAAATACGCTTAGAGGTTTTTGATGGCGGCTTAGATCAAAAATTGCGGAAACTCATTAAGGAGGCATTGTTAACATCGGGTGGAGGTGACTGTCCGGTCACAGTTGATTATTTTCAACCGAAAGGATCTGCTCGCGTAGTGCTGGGCGACCAGTGGCGAGTTAACCCTAGTGATGATCTGTTAGAGCGTCTAAGGGGAACTGTTGGAGGAGAACATGTGGAAATTGTTTACGAGCGGTAAAAGGTTTTTGGTGGCGGTTATGTCAGGGTTGTTGCTTGGGTGCGAATTCGCCCCCGATTGTACCTTCGAGAATGCCGAGGGAAAGACTGGGCGTGTCGACCAAGCTTACACTGCGGGATGCTTGGTGCTCTATGACAAAGAGGTCTTGTTGGTGGAAGCCATGGGTAAGTGGGGTCCACCGGGAGGTACGGTGAGGTCAGGGGAGTCGTCACAGTGCGGTGCGGAGCGGGAAACCTGGGAAGAGACCAATGTCGCTGTGTCAGTTCAGGGCACTGCCGCTGTTTTTCAAAATGGTTTTCATCTGTATTGGTGCTCACCGGTGGGCAAGCCAGACCCAAAGGTTCGAGCCCCCCTTGAGGTTAGCAACGTCGACTTTTTCTCCACCGAGGAATTTGCAAATTTAAGGTGGCGCTATCCTGACCAAGCCAGAGAGTTTAGCGGCATGGTAAACAAGAGACTGAGGCGTTAAAAATATGTCCAATGATGCTATTGAAGCGGCGGTATTCCGACGTTTGCTCGCCCATTTAGATGGGCGTAACGATGTTCAAAATATAGAACTCATGACCCTGGCGGGCTTTTGTAGAAATTGCCTGTCTAAATGGTATGTGGCGGAAGCTGCGGAGCAGGGTGAGTCGGTAGCGCTCGACGATGCCCGAGAGCGGGTTTATGGCATGCCCTATAGTGACTGGAAATCTCAGTACCAGACGGAGGCAACCGCGGAACAGATGGCTGCCTTTGACGCGGCTAATGCCTCAAAGTAACTGCGCGATAACTTCTTCAACCGAGATTACGTCAGCGTATTTGGCATTCATGTCGTATAAATTGGCATCATGAGCAGCGGGGTCTCGGTCACCCACGGCTTCTCTGGGCACTGCGACGCGATAGCCATTTTGTAGTCCATCGACCACAGTGGCACGAACGCAGCCGCTGGTCGTCAGACCGGTCACTACAAGGGAGTCGGCATTAACTTCTGCGAGTTGCGCGCCAAGGTTTGTACCGTGGAAAGAACTGGCATGTGTTTTTTCAATGACAATATCTGATTCAGCTATCGGTAACCGGGCGTCAAACGCAACCCAGGGTGATTCCGGTGTTAGTAAATTCAGCGCGGGCAGGCGATCTCTAAAAACCCGAGCCTCCTGTTCATGCCTAAAGATGACGGTGGTCAAGAATACCGGTAGCCCACGTTGGTGAAACGCCTTCATTAAAGCGATATTGGCGGTGACGACGCTATCAGCGCTGCTGCCCAGGGGACACTCTGGATCGGTAAAGCCGTTTACGATGTCCACAACAACAAGTGCCGGGCGGTCTCCCAATCCCAGTGTTTCTCGGTGCAAAGCCGTAGTGGTTGTCAAAGGTAGGTCCTTTTTAAAACGCCGAAGACTAAGGTACGGCCTCGATGGGTCGTTGGGCGACACTGTACCTTGCCGCCAATAAATTTTCATGGAACGGTTCGACAATTCGACGCGAACATCACCGTCAGGTTGGTGTGGGCAGGGCCATAAGCGTCCACAATGTGGAACTTTTCGTATAACGACTGTTACTCTAGGGCAGTTCTGCAGATATTGAAGCCGACAAGGCCTTCATCGGTGCTGTTTTAAAGTTCAAAGCTTTGAGCGCTGTGCTATGGCTATGAGAGAGGGGTCATCATGACCAACCAGATTGTGATCAAGGAAGTGGCGCCTAGAGATGGCTTACAGGCTCAGCCACAACATTTAACGCTAGAACAGCGTCAACGCTTGATAGAAAGTCTTGCAATGACCGGCGTGCCGGAACTCGAGATCGGAAGTTTTGTCTCTCCCAAAGCTGTCCCTCAAATGGCGGGAACCGAAGTCTTGGCCGGGCAGTTACCAACAGCAGACCTGGCTTACTCCGTGCTCGTGCCCAATATGAAGGGCTATGAACTCGCATTAGCCGCCGGTATGCGAACCTATGCCATTGCAATTTCTGCGACTGAAGAAATGAATCAGAACAATATTAAGAAGAGTCTCGAAGAGACGTTCTTAATGGCTGAGGATATTCTGGAACGTGCTCGAGGCGACGGCGTCGACATTCATGTTTATCTGGCGGTCTCGTTTGTCTGCCCCTACGAGGGCCCCGTGGCGCCCGAAACTGTTTTGGCACAAGCGGAGCGCCTGATGAGTTTTAACCCGGCTCGGTTGATGATTGCGGATACCATTGGCGCTGCCCACCCCAAGCAGGTGAACGACCTTATGACGACCTTGGTGTCGCGCTATGGCCATCAAGATCTTGGCTGTCATTTCCACGATACTCGCGCACTGGCTATCGCTAACGTATATGCGGCAATCGAGGCAGGCGTTCGTCAATTCGATAGTTCCGCTGGTGGGTTGGGTGGCTGTCCCTTTGCACCGGGGGCGAAGGGAAATGTGGCCACTGAAGATGTCGCTTTACTGTGCGAGTCGATGGGCTATGAGACCGGTATTCATATGCCAAAGTTATTGGAGTCCGTGGCCTTGTTGAGTGAGTTCATCGGCGCACCACAGGGTGGTCGCAGCCATTACTGGCTCAGTCGCGAATCGGCCTAACGCGGTCCCATGAATGTTTCCGAGGCCATTGAGGGCCGTCAAAGTATTCGAGCTTTCGATGCCAATCGTGAAGTGACGGACGCGGTTGTGACTTCGATCCTGACGACAGCGGGCCGAGCGCCCTCGGGCTCTAATATTCAGCCTTGGCATGTCTATGTTGTAACGGGATCCGCGCAACATCGAATTACCGAGGTGTGCACAGCACGTTATTTATCGGGTGACGAAGGCGAGTCGGAGTATCATTATTACCCTCAAAATTGGCGGCAGCCTTATATTGGCCGGCGGCGACAAACGGGTTTTGGCTTGTATGGGCTGTTAGGTATCGACAAGGCAGATACAGCGGCAGTTCAGGGCTACCGCGTGACCAACTACGAGTTTTTTGGCGCTCCTATGGGGCTTTTCTTTACCATAGATCGCGATATGGAACTGGGTAGTTGGCTAGATTACGGCATGTTCCTTCAGAGCATTATGCTCAGTGCTCGGGACGCAGGGCTAGAAACCTGCGCCCAGGCCGCTTTTTGTCCCTATTACGATTCCGTGATGCCCCTGTTAGGCGCGCCAGACGAACAAATGCTCGTCTGTGGAATGTCACTGGGTTATCCGCTAACAGAGGCAGTGGTTAACAATTACCGCACCGAGCGCTTGCAGGCTGAGGCGTTCACGACTTTTCTGAGTGATTAGCGCTATTGGGTTCTAGCAACCATCTGTTTGGCGATGATCATACGCTGTATTTCGTTGGTGCCTTCCCCGATACAAAGCAGTGGGGCGTCACGGTAGAAGCGTTCGATTTCATACTCGGGCGAGTAGCTGTAGCCGCCAAAGACCCGCATAGCATCCAAGCTATTTTGCACGGCTGATTCTGAGGCAAAGAACTTAGCTTGTCCCGCCTCAAGATCACAGCGCTCACCCTGGTCGAATTTATTGGCTGCTTGCCGCACCAACAATTCAGCCGCGGCCGCACGGGTCGACATTTCTGCAAGCTTCAATTGAATGGCTTGATGTTCAGCAATGGGTTTGCCAAAGGTTTTGCGCTCCATGGCATAACGTAAGGCCATATCAGTAGCGCCTTTCGCCATGCCGGCGCCTCGGGCGGCAATGTTAATGCGCCCCAGCTCCAGTCCGCCAGCGACCTGTTGAAAGCCTCGACCCTCTTCGCCCCCAATTAAATTGTCAGCTGAGACGTGGAAATCGTCGAAAATTAATTCGGCACTGTCGATAGCTCGATAACCCAGCTTTTTGAGCTTCTTACCGACAGTAAATCCTTCGCCTTTTTCACACAGAAATAGAGACATACCGCGATGCCTGGGTTCTATATCGGAATTGGTCTTTGTCAGTACTGCCAGGCAGTTACCGTTGATGCCATTAGAGATCCACGTCTTCGTGCCGTTTAAAATGTAATGGTCACCTTGTCGTTTAGCCTGCAGTCGAATGCTTTGTAGATCAGAGCCCGCGTCGGGTTCTGTTAGGCCAATGCCGCCTCTTAATTCACCTGAGGCAAAGCGCGGTAAAAAATATTCCTTTTGCGCTTCTGTGCCCCCACGCTCTACGCAGTTGGCCATGATCAGATGCGAGTTAAAAATGCCCGAGGGTGCCATCCACACTTCACAAATCCGGGAGACAATTTTGGCATAAGTCGTCGCACTCAACCCAAGACCACCATACTGTTCAGAAATGGTGGCGCCAAAAAGACCCAGCGCTTTCATTTGTTCAACTAAGTCACTGGGGTACTCATCGGCCTGATCAAACTCTCGAGCTATAGGCCTTAACTCCCTCTCAACCCACTTATCGATGGTGGCAAGGATTTGCTGTTCCGTCTCGTGTTCTGTGGTCATGCTAACTCCGAATGGGGCAATAATTTAGGCAGCGGTTTTAAGGCTTTTTGGGTACGAGCATCTGACGTTCGAAGACACATACTTCCACGTCATGCTGATTAATACCGCGTGTCAGTACCGTAACGATGCCAGCGTTGGGTCGAGACTTGGACTCGCGTTTCCCCAGTACTTCGGTGTTGGCATAGAGGGTATCCCCGGGGAATACAGGCTTGGTCAGCTTGATGTCTTTCCAGCCTAGATTCGCAATAGCCTTGGCGCTGACATCAGAGACACTCATGCCGACCACAATAGCCACCGTCAGGGGGCTGGCAACTAAAGGTTTTCCAAATTCGGTAGCAGCGGCGTATTCCTCGTCGAAATGCAGAGGATGGGTATTCATTGTTAGCAAAGTAAACCAGGCATTATCTTGCTGGGATATGGTTCGACCCGGGAGATGATGATAGATATCGCCCTCTTTAAAATCATCAAAATACCGCCCCGGCATGGCGGCATAACGGTCCATTACTGATTGATCACTCACCTCAATGGGCTCCTTCTAAGCTGTTTTACGATCTTTTTGGGGTTTGCGGGTACTTCGGCCCCACAGCACATGAAAAACTCGTTAAAATGTTCGGACATTTCCCCAGAGTAGCAAGATTCGGCATGTCGCCCAATCCATTAAACGTAAAAACAAAAAAAGAGCTTCCGCTGTATCGGCAAATTTCCAATGCCCTGCTGTCTGGAATCAGAGACGGACTCTTTCCTGTTGGCACACTATTGCCCGGAGAACTCGAGCTAATAGAGCGTTTTGGTAGTAGTCGTCATACTGTTCGAGAGGCGCTTCGTGTTCTGGAAGATATGGGTATTGTAAAGCGCCAGCGTGGTCGCGGTACTTTGGTGATTTCTACCGAGGCAAGACCCGCTTTTGTGCAAGCAGTGCGTGACCCCAAAGAACTGTTCACGTATCCCGAGAACAGCGCATTCCGTGTGCTCGCGGAAGGGCATGTTGGGGACGGCGATCATTGGCCAGTGAAAATTGGCGAAGGGGTCGACGAAAATTGGGCGCGTATCGCAGGCCTAAGAACCCTACACGACGGCAGTCCGTTTTGTTGGACAGACATTTATGTACTCCCAGATTATGCCTCGATTGCCCAGCAACTTGGCCGAACCACACGTCCGGTTTACGAACAGATTGCTGAGACTTTCGGCGAGACTGTGCAGCGCATCAGTGTAGAGATTTGTGCGGGTAGCCTTGTAGGCAGCCGCGCGAAAGCGCTTGAGGTCGATGAGGGCACGCCCTCTTTGGTGTTGTATAGGCGGTATTGCGGTAATGGTAATCGCTTGTTCGAAGTTTCAGTGACCGAGCATCCGGCAGAGAGTTTCAGCTACTCATTAGAATTTAATCGCGGTTGGCAAGCTGCTGAACACTGGTCCTGGAGTAAATAGGTATGTCCCAAAGAGAATTGGCTGCTATTCGCAGTTTTATGTTTACCCCGGCAAATCATCCTCGCAGGGTTGAAAAGGTTTTTCAGATAGGTGCCGATGCGGTCATATTAGACTTGGAGGATGCCGTTGCAGTGGCTGGAAAAGTAGCTGCTCGCGACGATGTTGTGGCGGCATTTTCTGCGGCTCAACGCGACTGTCTGCATTACGTGCGGATTAATAGCATTGATACCGAGTACTGGCGTAGCGATATAGTAGCGACTGTGGGCGCCTGGCTTGATGGTGTCGTGGTACCCAAGGTGGAATCAGCGGCGGCCCTACTTGAGGTGGAGGCCGCTATTGCCGAGGCAGAAGCCCAAGCAGGCCTCGAAGTGGGCGGCCTCGATATTTTGCCGATTATTGAAACGGCACGAGGTGTTGAAACCGCGGCAGAGATAGCAACCGCAGGCTCCAGAATACGCCGCCTCGCTTTTGGCGGGGGTGATTACACCCTAGACCTCGATTACGAGTGGAGCGCAGATGAAGACGTTTTGGCCTATGCGCGAGCGCGCTTGTCCCATGCTTCTCGCCTGGGCGGGCTGCAGCCGCCGATCGATACCGTGGTACTTCAGATAAAAGATGACGCGCGCTTTGTCGCGTCTGCACAGCGTGGTCGCAAGTTTGGTTTTGGGGGAAAACTGTGCATCCACCCCAGTCAAATCCCGCTAACAAACGCAATCTTCTCACCCTCACCTGAGGAAATCGCTCACGCCAAAGCGGTGGTAGCGGCATTTGAGGCGGCTGAAGCAAGCGGTTCAGCGTCGATTCAGCTCGATGGCTACTTTATTGACTATCCTATCGTCTACAAAAGCCAGCGAATTCTTGCCCTCGCAGCCTTGCTGGAGCAGCGAGAGGTTTCTTAAGCCGCCGGCGTCACCTATAATGTCCGGACATTTAAGGAGGCGCAGTGACTAATACAACAACCCATCAAGATTCGTTGACGCGGCGCATCGCCGTGTCCTCCTTGGCTCTGAAGGTGGCAGACATTGCACCGGAAGCACTGACGTATACCAAGAGCTGTCTTGCGGATGCCATCGGCATAGGGTTTGCGTCGCACTATTATGATTTTGCCGAGCGAACGGTGGCCGGGGTTCGTACCTTGGCCAGCCCCGGCGCCGGCGTTGTGATCGGGTTGCAAGATACTTTGGCCCCTCGAGACGCAGCGCTCTTAAACGGCACCCTGATTCATGGCCTTGATTTTGACGATACCCATTTGGCTTCGGTTGTACATTGTTCGGCTAGTGCGCTGCCAACAGCGCTAGCGTTAGCGTCGGAAAGGTCGGTCTCGGGCACAGACTTGTTGCTGGCGTGCATTATCGCTACCGAGGTCGATGCACGATTGGGCAGCGCAGCGGGTGGCACATTCCAGCAGCTTGGATTTCATCCAACGGGTGTTGTGGGTATTTTTGGAGCAACGGTTGCTGCAGTGCGTTTGTTGGGTGGCACCGTCGAAGAAGCCATACGCGCTCAGGGAATTGCCCTGAGTATGGCCGGGGGAAGTATGGCCTTCCTCGATACGGGTACTTGGACTAAAAGGTTACATCCGGGGTGGGCCGCACAATCGGCGCTGGCGGCGGCCAAGTTGGCTCTAGCGGGATTTGAGGCGCCACCCGAGGCCTATGCAGGACGCTATGGGTTTTATGCACTGTTTACGCAAAATGCCGATAACGTGAACAACGTTGACTGGTCGAGGGCCTATCAAGATCTTGCGATGAATTCTGTGGCTATAAAGCCTTACCCGATCTGCCACTTCAACCATGCCCCGGTAGACGCCGCGTTATATTTGCGTGCTAAGCACGGGCTGCGTTCAGACCAAATTGAGTCAATAACGATTGGGTTACATGAGCGTCAATTTGCGGTGGTCGTTGAACCCGTAGCGCGTAAACAGCGGCCCGAAAGTGAATATGAGGCTAAGTTCAGTGTCGCCTATGCGGTCGCTACCGCCTTGGTTCGTGGCCAGTTAGGGCTTCGTGAGCTTGAACTAGAAAGCCGAACTGATGAAGCTATTCTTGCACTAACCCCGCGTATCCATTGCGTACACGACGATCGCTCTAACTACCCAAAGACCTTTTCCGGTGGCGTTAGTATCAAGATGCGCGATGGCACGGTCTATGAGCATTTCGATACGGTTAATCGGGGTGCAGAAGGTCGCTTATTAAGTGTGGATGATGTGAAGACCAAGTTTGTTCAAAACTGCCGTTTGGTGCTTTCTGAAGCGCGTACAGAAGCAGTTTGGGAAGCTATTATGGACGTCGACAAGCAAGATGATTGTTCGGCGCTTTTAGACGCCCTTAAAGGGCTGGGTGATCCGATTTCGATTGCGGATCGCAACAAAGCAGTATCGAGGAGTGCAACATGCTGATGAAGTCAGGCGGAAAGATTATGAGTGCCGAAGAGTACCGCGATAGCCTGCGGAGTTACTCGCCGACGGTATATGTCGATGGTGATCTTATAGAGAGCGTTGCGGATGAACCAAGATTAGCGCCAGGAATTCGTGCGGTGGGCGTCACCTACGATTTTGCTCAAAAGCCCGAATTTGGTGGGGTCATGCTGGCTGACCAAGCGAGCTCAGGCAAGACCGTTAACCGCATGCTGCATATTAACCGGCACTCCGAAGATTTGTTGAGCAAACTCGAGGCTGTGCGTCTTCTGTGCCGTGAAAGCGGATGTGCCCAGCGTTACCTGACCCACGATGCGCTCAACGCAATCTATCAGTCTACCTGGCGCATGGCCGACGCGAAGGCTGGTAGTGAGTACCACGGGCGCTTCCTCGATTATTTGCACGATATTCAAGATCGGGATCTTACCCTTGGTGTCGCCATGACCGATGCTAAGGGAGAGCGCAGCAAGCGGCCTCATGCGCAGTCTAATTCAGATGCTTATGTGCATATCAGTGAGCGTCGAGCCGATGGCATTGTTTTGTCTGGCACGAAAGCGATTGTCACCGGCGGCCCCTACATGCACGAACTGTTGGTCATGCCTTGTCGGACCATGGTGGCGGGCGATACGGACTTTGCGGTTTGCTGTGCTGTTCCTATCGACGCCAAGGGTTTGACCGTGGTCGCCCGTCCAGCAGGGCGTCCGGGCCAGGCTGCGGCTAAGTTCAGCGCACAGTACGGACAGAGTACAGCGGTCTGTCATTTCTCCGACGTTTTTGTGCCTTGGGACCGTGTTTTCATGGCTGGGGAATGGGATGAGACCGAGCACCTGGTAACCTCTTATGCCAGT
>QXYP01000317.1:0-9903 GCA_009886815.1 Halieaceae bacterium | reverse complement strand
CCGCCACAGCTGCATTGGTGCCAGAGCGGGATTTGGCGACCTGCTCATAGGGGCCGGCGCGCTCATGACCGATGCCAATGGTCTCGATATGGACGACGTCTCGCATTTGCGGGAGACCATGGTTGAGCTGATTAAAATTGTTGAAGGCTTCTACGCCTGTGGTGTCGCGGCATCTGTTTATGGCATTCAGGATCCCTGTGGTTCTTGGATGCCTGAGCCGGTGTTTTCCAATATCGGCAAGTTATTGTTGGCGACCCAGATTTACGACATGCATCGCACGGCCCATGAAGTATCGGGTGGTTTGATTGTGGCGCTACCGGGCCCAGATGAAGACCATAATCCGGCGACGGCGGGGGATTTGGCGGCGGTGCTATCAGCGCGCCCCGATGTGCCCTACGATAAGCGTATGGAGGTGTCGCGCTTTATCGAAGACTTGACGGCGTCTTCAACGGGCGGCTGGTATTCAGTAATCAGCCTCCACGGAGGGGGCTCGCCCCAAGCGATGAAGCGTGAAATCTACAGGCGCTACCCCGTTGAGGAAAGAAAAGCCTTGGTAGAACGCCTACTTGATCGGGGCGTGGCTGAAACAGGTAGCACCGGCGCACCAGATCGCCAGAAGCAGCCGGGCCAATGCTGTGCAACCGGTTGCGAGGTACCCGAAGCCGCAAAATCTTCAGAGCAAGAGCCAGGCAACTAAAAAGTTAATGGCTTACGACATTCGAGACCCGGTTCTCGAATGTCGCGTTTAACACCCTCCTGATTGCGCGCCGACCCGCGTTGCTGCAACTCAAGCCCTATACGGGGACCGCTAACTCAGTCAGGGGTAAAATCGTTGTGCGCTTCATGAGTCGGTCGTGATTTTGATCAAAGGGGTCACGCCGGTGCATGGTGCAGGCGTTGTCCCAAAGCAGTGCATCACCGGGCTGCCAAGCGTGTGAATACACATAGCGGGGCTGTATCGTCCACTCAAAGAGATAATCAAGCATGGCGCGACTGTCTGCCGCGTCCCACCCAACTATCTCGGTGGTCATGCCGGGACACAGGTAGAGCGCCTTTTCCCCGGTTATGGGGTGGCTTCTCACAATGGGATGATCGATATCAGGCGATCGTTTCTTTTGCTCCTTGCTAGTGGGTACGCTGTAGGCACTGTTGAACGCTTCGTAGGATTGCACCGCTCGCACGCCGTCGAGTCGCCCCTTAACCTCCTCAGGCAGCTCGCTGTAGGCCGTTGTCATGTCAGCAAATTCGGTGTTGCCTCCGCTTGGCGGCAAAGTATGGGCCATTAACAGTGAGCCCACGGCAGGGCGGGGTAAGTAAATTTGGTCGTAGTGCCAGCCAACTTCCGTGTCGGCAAGAATGCCTACTTTTTTTCCGTTGTTTTGCATATTGGAGACATACAACACCTCGGGAAAATCGGAAGACAGGTATTCGGTGCGAACGTGAATCTCTAAGTCACCAAAAACACGGCTGAAGTCCACTAGCGTTTCTTCATCGAGATTCTGGTTTCTGAATAAAAGCAGCTTATGCTTTGCCCAGGTCGACTTTATGGCCAAGTTGTCCTCGGAAGAAGTTGTCGAGGAAATTGTGTACCCTGAAACTTCGGCACCGAAGGTGGGTGCCAGAGGCCGTGTGTCCTGCATAACGTTGCCTATATCCACAAAAAAATCAATTGTACGGACATTTGTTGCGGAATCAAACTCGAGTTTCAGGTTTTGGCTTTTTGGTACGCACTGCGCCACTCCAGTAAAGCAACGCTTAGCACGACTAAAATTGTCCCTAACAGCTGCAGCACCGACAGCTGTTCGTCATAGATCACGTAAGCCATGAAAGCGGTCGCAGGCGGCCCGACAGTACTCAGCAGGGCGCCCCGGGATGCTCCAATCCGTCGTATGCCCTCGGCTACGCAGAATAAGGGCAGTACCGTTGCAAAGACCACAAGTCCCAGCATGATTAATAAACTGCTCCCCGGTAGTTCAATATTGAGCCATCCCATGACTAGACCATGATGAATAAAAAAGGCCGTGCCTGCGGCGGTCATGGCAGTAAGGGTAAAGGTGGCAGAACTCATGCTCCGGGTCAGCGCGCCATTGGCCATGAAGTAGCAGGCAATGGTGATCGAGCAAAAAAGCACCCAGAAAACCCCCTGCCATTGTTCTGAGGAGAGTGGGGCATCGGCCGCGCCCGTGACCAGCAAAACGCCCAGTGAGGTCGTTGCAAGGGCGAGCATTGTCGATTTTGAGGGAATGGCCCTTGCCGTTATGGCTGAAAAAAATACGACCATTGCGGGATACGAGAATAAGAGTGCACGTTCCACGTTTGCCTGAATCAGCGTCAGGGCATAAAAATTGGCTAGTGCGCCAAAGTAATAGCACCAAAGCCCCGCGCTAGCAGCAGCAGTTAACTGTAACGCTGTAGGCTTGGGGCTGGGTTTGCTCTTAAACCGCCGGGCACTGAGGACTGCGACTAAAATGAATCCGGGTATCGCCAAGACCGAACGTATCGCGGCAACATCGTGATAGGTCATGCCCTGGGCATATAGCGCTTTGGCAAAAAGGCCTTTCGCAGCTAGGAGAACAGCACCTAAGGCAACGAGAAGAGCACCGATGAGTCCGCTGCGCGGATCTGTTGTAATTAGTGGGCCCCTTGCTGAAGCTCGGTGAGAACTTCATCGGTTGTCAGTACGCGGGCCCACAGCCTTTTCAGCATAGTCAGGGTGGCGTTTTGCATATCATCGCTGTCTGTTCCTGTGCCATCACTGACCACCACCACCCGATACTGCAGGTCGCAGGCTTCCATGGAGGTCATGGCAACGCAGTTATTGGTGGACACGCCCACGGTCACCACGGTTTTAATGCCTTTTGCGCGCAGGGTGGTATCGAGCCCGGTTGAACGAAAGGCGCCTTGGGTGGTTTTGTTGAGCACCAATTCACCCGGAAGTGGTTGCAATGCAGCCACAATCTCGTGTTCTTTTTGGCCGGCTATATTGTTGGTGGCGCGAATAATCGGTGCCATATGGGCTGGGGCGTCGCTCGCATCGGGAGCATTGGCACCGTAGGTAATATAAATCACTTCAGAACCCGACTCTCGGAAGCCGGCTAATAGCTTTTGAATATTAGGGATTAAAAGTTGGTTGATGCGATTAAAGCGATAAGCGGCACCCTCAAATTCATTGCGTTCGCTGAGGAGCTTGCCCAGCCCCATCTCGGGGTTACCGGTAGCGTTTTGCATGTCAATGACGATTAATGCTGTCTCACTCGGTGAAATCGCAAAATTTTGGCTGAAGGCATCGACGAATCCCGGCTGTTGCTCACTCATTTTCAGTGCTCTCTTGAAATGTTCGTACATTTTACGCCATATTGTGACTCTACCCAAAACGATACTCTTAGCGTCGAGGTTTATAGCGATGGATCAGTTTGAACGCGCAGGTTACGGCCAGCGAAATATTGGTTTTGGCGCCAGACCCGCTTTATTAATGGTTGATTTCCAACTGGGGTTTACTGACGGGGTGAGTCCCATTGGCCGCAGCGAGCACATTCAAAGTGCCGTCGACAATACCCGTACGTTGCTGCAGGCATGCAAAGCCAAACAGGTACCTGTGGCTTCCTGTCGTGTGTCTTGGGGTGGCCCCGATGAAATGACGCATTGGAAAATAGAAACGCTGTTCGACGGGAGTTTTTATCACGGTCACCGATGCACTGAGCTAGATCCACGGATTGCAGATCCCGACTATGTGTTTGAATTTATAAAAACTGCACCGTCCATTTTTTATGAAACGCCGCTGAAGCCCTGGCTTGTCACCCATGGTATCGACACCACGATTGTTACTGGGTGCACGACCTCAGGCTGCGTTAGAGCGTCTGTAGTGGACAGTTTTTCGGCGGGTTATCGCACCATTGTTCCGGCGGATTGCTGCGGCGATCAGGATGCCGAGGCGCATGCCAGTAACCTTCGCGATGTGGGCCGGCGCTACGCCGATGTTGTCGATTTACAGACGGTTCTTAATCACATTAACGCTTCCTAATTTTATGGATTACCCAAGGAGATTACGCCATGCCTGTGGCTCACATTAACGGACACAATATGTATTACGAAGTCCATGGCGACGGCCCACCTGCGGTTTACATTGGCGGATGGGATACTTTTTGCCACGGTCGCAGCCATTTTTTGGCGCGGGGTATGACCGACAATTACAGCACGTTGATCATTGACTACCGAGGCATTGGCGAATCAGACGATGATTTATCAATGACGCCCTCCACGGAGCTATTTGCCGATGACATCGCGGCACTGCTTGATCACCTCAACATGAAGTCGGTTTACTTCGTGGGTTTGGTCGGCATGGGCGCGTGCATCGGGCAGTGGGTGGCTTTTAAGCGGCCCGATCTGGTGCGCTGCATGGTCAATATGGGCTGTTGGACATGGGCCGATCCCATGTTGTCAGACCAGCTGCAATCCTTTGGTGATATTCATGAGCACGCCGGATTCGCCGCGTTTCAGGCCATGGTGGCTTCGTACTCTTTTCGACCCGATTACTACAATGTGAACCGGGAAAAGCTGTTGGGGCCGGGTGGCGTCTGGGGCAGTTTAGAAGGCCGATTACCGGCCCACCTTCGTTTTATTCAAGCCTGCCGGGGTCACGATATACGCCCACATCTAAAAGATATTGCTGCGCCGACTTTGGTTCTACATGCTGGCCAAGACATTATCACTGGCCCTCGCACAACCATGCCTTTGGAAGAGGGGCTGCCCAATAGCACGGGGGTAATGATGGAAGAGGTAGCCCATGTGGTCGCAGGCAAGGACGAAAAAATTGCCTTCTGCGATATTCTTTTCGATTTTCTGCAAAAACACTGAGCTCAGGGCGCCTAACCCGGTTTTACTGGCATTGGGGGTAGGTGCTCTCTAGCGCTATCGTGAGGTCTGGGGCAAAAAGCCGGCCTCCACAAAGCACTATTCACGCGCCGCCTTTGGGTTGAGGAGCACCTCTTGGTGGAGGCAACCTGAAGGGCACTTACGGGGTGGTGCCGTTTGATCTGACCGCGGTGTTTGAGGGCTTGTTGCGCGGCGCAGTATCGCTATGACACCGAGGCTCGTGCATTAATTTGGCGCAGCTATCGTCATCTTGATCAGCGCTACGCCTTAATGTGTTGGCCCCTAAATAGCACCGGAGGCTTTCAGGTCTGCGAGATCATCGCGCCCCAATTCGTCACCCAGTATGGCTTGATTATCGGCGCCCAAACCGTTGCCGCATCGCGTTAACAGGCGCTCACCATCTATTTTGATAGGGTTGCTCAGCGCGCGATACTCATCAACAACGCGATGGGGAACCGTTTGTATCATGCCCGTCGCCTGAACAAAGGGATTTTCCAGAGCCTCAGGCAGGGTATTGACCGGTGCGACAGGAATTTTTGTTTGAAGCAAGTCAAACCAATGTTCTGTGGTTTGCTGTGTCAAAATCGTGTCTAGCACTTCGGTTAACTCTGCGCGGTTCTCCGCGCGGGCGCCCATCGTAGCAAACCGGGCGTCGTCGGCGAGCTCAGGGTGGCCGATATTGTCGATCAAGAGCTCCCAGAATTTTTGTGTCATACACATCAAGAAAATCCAGCCATCTTGGGTGCGGTAGAGCTGAACCGGGGTGTTGTAGGGGTGCGCTGAACGCGCCACGCGGCTCGTTTCAATGCCGTGGTTCATATACCAAGTACCTGGGTAGGTGAGTTGGTGTAGGGCCACATCAAAGAGCGTGACATCAACATCGCGGCCACCGTGCTTGCTGCGACCGAGCAATGCCGAGACACAGCCAAGTGCCGCAACGACGCCGGTCATGAAGTCGATCATGGATAAGCCAAACCGGGCAGGGGGTGACTCGGGCTCTCCTGTTAGCCCTAGAAATCCGCACTCCGCCTGCATCAGGTAATCGTACCCCGGCCATTCAGCGCGATCGTTATCGCGACCATAAGCGGAGATGTGCGTACAGATGATGTCTGGCTTTATCGCTTTCAGGGTGTCGTAGTCGAGGCCCAACTTGGCCGGTTGGCTGCCCCTCAGATTATTCCAGACAACGTCGGCAGTTCGAACCAGGTCCTCGAAAATAGCGCGACCTTCTGGGCTTTTAAGATTCACCGTAACGCTGCGTTTGGACAGGTTAAACGCCTGAAAATACGCGCTGTCGTCATCGGCTAAGGTGACGGCACCGGACTGACGAGACGGATCGCCTCCAGTGGCTCGATTTTCCACTTTAATAACGTCTGCACCGAGCTCTGCCAGGTACATGGAGCCGTAGGGGCCGGCGCCAAATTGTTCGATTGCTATAACTCGGATGCCGTCTAGAGGTTTGTCCATTTTCGACTCTTAAGTGTTCAGGTGTATTGGTCGCCGTATCTTGCACGCTCTCGCAGATTGGTGCATGGTGCAGTGTAACGGTTATGCGCAACAAATGTCCGGTCAATTCAATAATTGCCGTCAAGCCATGGCCAACTATTCTAAAAATCAGTCAGGAGGCCTGACATGACTTATCGCCTAGGTGTCGATGTTGGTGGCACATTTACCGACCTTATCCTCGTCAATGAATCCAGTGGGGATATCCACACCGCCAAGGTTCCCAGCACCCCCGACGACTCATCGGTGGGGGTCATGAACGGTGTGGAACGTGTTTGTGGCAACGCAGGCATTGATCCCTCCGAAATCTCTCAAGTTATGCACGGGACGACGGTCGCTACCAATACAGTGCTTACCGGTTCGGGCTCTAAGGTGGGCCTCGTGACAACCCGTGGGTACAAGCAGGTATTACAGATAGCACGCTCTTATGTTCCCGGAGGCTTAGGTGGCTGGGTGATTTATAACAAGAGCGACCCGTTGGCACCTCTGGCTTGCACCATAGAGGCCGATGAGCGCATGGGTGCAGACGGTAAAGTGGTGCGCGGCCTAGACGCTAAAGCCCTTGAGAAAGCGATGGAGCAACTCAAAGAAGAAAATATCGAGGCCCTCACGGTCTCTTTGATTAACTCCTATGCCAACCCTAAGCACGAGAAGGCGGTTGAAAAGGTGGCGCGTAAAGCACTACCGGGCGTGCCGATTTCACTGTCTTCTTCTGTCGTGCCGGAAATGCAGGAGTACGAGCGAACGATTACCACGGTTGCCAACTCTTACGTGCGTCCTAAGGTGGCCGAGTACGTCAAAAATCTTGAGAAGAAACTCAAGAAGGGCAACAAGAATATCCAGCTCAATATTCTTCGTTCTGACGGGGGTATGGCATCGGCTAAGTTAGCGCAGCAGTTACCGGTGAACTTGCTCATGAGCGGCCCTGCGGGTGGGGTGTCCGGAGCGGTTTGGGTAGCCAAACAAGCGGGTTTTGAAAATCTTCTGACCTTTGACATGGGTGGAACGTCCACTGACGTGGCGCTGGTACAGGATGGTAAGGCGCACCTTCGTCGTGAGACTACCGTGGGCGATGTTACTGTGCGGGCTTCATCGGTTGATGTGCGAACCGTCGGTGCGGGTGGCGGGTCTATTGCCCACGTTCCCGAACTGACTGGAGCGCTTCGCGTGGGTCCGGAAAGTGCCGGTG
The DNA here is from genome assembly GCA_009886815.1 of Halieaceae bacterium. Taxonomy (GTDB): domain Bacteria; phylum Pseudomonadota; class Gammaproteobacteria; order Pseudomonadales; family Halieaceae; genus Luminiphilus. The sequence continues at coordinate 2,339 of QXYP01000317.1, read as the reverse complement.
CGCAGCCGGGCCCTGCGGCTTACAACAAAGGGGGAGACCTCCCCACCGTCACCGACGCCAACGTGGTGTTGGGCTACCTTCCCAGTGAAGTCCGCTTGGGTGGTGATATGGAAATACGCAAAGACCTGGCTGAGAAAGCGATTAAGCCCGTTGCCAAGGCGCTAGGTATTTCAGTTAAGCGTGCTGCGGCAGGCATTATTGATATCGTGAACGAGAATATGTACGGCGCCTTGCGGCTCGTGTCTGTTGAGCAGGGCTTCGATCCGCGAGACTTCGCACTGATCGGTTTCGGTGGCGCGGGACCTCTTCATGCCAACGCCCTAGGACGATTGATGAACAGCTGGCCTGTCATCATTCCACCCGGCCCTGGAGTGCTGTGTGCCTACGGCGATGCTACAACTCGAGTGCGGGACGAGGCTTCGCGAACTTACATCCGACGTTTTGCCGATACAACAACCGCAGACCTCGCCAAGATTTACGAAGAGCTCGCAGCGAAGGCGCTAAAGACCTTGGCTCAGCAAGGTGTTCCTGACAAAGAGTGCAGCGTTTCCTGCCAGGCCGATATTCGCTATCAAGGGCAGGGTTTGCAGCTGACCGTAGACTTTGATTTGAAGGCGTTGAAGAAAGGCGACCTTGCCATTATCGGCGACCCCTTTGATGAGATGCACAAACAGCTATTCACTTTCGCCCTGGACTCCGATAAGGAAATTGTGAACTTGCGAGCGGTTGCTCAAGGAAAGAGCGCGGAAATAGAGGCGCGTAAACTGCCTAAATCGGGTTCACGCACCCCGGTAAATGCCGCGAAGCTTGGCAATACCACGGTGTTTATGGACGGCAAGGATATGGAAGCAACGCTATACCAACGCGATAAGCTCAAAGCGGGCAACAAAATAGAAGGCCCCGCGGTTGTGCTCGAAATGGATTCCACGACGGTCATTCTTGCGGGTCATACCGGCAACGTCGACGAGTTCGGCAATATCTTGATTGCACCGACTTCATAAGGGAGACGAACAATGCCTGCAACAATAGTAGAGACGAACAAAGACAAATTTTCCCTTATCGATATCGATCCGATTACCCTCGATATTATTGAAAATGCCATGATGAATGCGCGGCATGAGATGGATGCGGTGCTGTTTCGCACGGCCATGTCACCGGGCATCCGGGAACAGCACGATGAGTTCCCCATGATTGCGAATCTCGAGGGCAAGATGGTCGTGGGTCAGTTTGGAAGCTTTATTCATGGCTTCAAAGAGGCCTATGACGGCACCATTGAAGAGGGCGACCTCTTTCTAACGACAGACCCATACGCCTGCAACGGCGCAATTAGCCACATCAATGACTGGTTGCTGCTGCGTCCGATCTTTAAGGATGGTCGATTAATCGCCTATGCCGCCATGTTTGGGCATATGACCGATGTGGGCGGTAAGGTTCCGGGAAGTCTGCCGACAGATGCCCGGGAAATTTTTGAGGAAGGTATTCGTATTCCTCCCACCAAAATTTATAAAAATGATGAACTGCAAACTGATTTATTGGAGCTCATCCTTCACAACTGTCGTATGCCCAATTGGAATCGCAGCGATTTTAACGCGCTAGTTGCGGCTATCCGTACGGCCGAGAAGCGTGTCATTGAAATGGCAGGTCGATTTGGCGACGACGTTTTTTATTCGGCGCTCGATGAGTTGCTCGCACGAAACAAGCGCGCGATGGGCAAGCTCATTAAAAACACCGTGCCCGAAAAGAAGCAGTTTTTTGAAGACTACATTTGTGACGATGGCCTGGGTATGGGGCCGTACAAAATCAAGTGCGCTATGTGGCGAGAAAAAGACAAGGTCATCTTCGATTTTGAAGGAACCGACCCCCAATCGATCAGTTCCATTAACTTCTACCTGAACGAAGAAATGTTCAAGATGTTCTGTGGGGTTTACATGATCATGGTGTTTGATCCCCAGATTATGTTTAACGACGGCTTCTACGATCTTATGGAAGTCAAGATTCCCCACGGCACGTTGCTCAAGCCCCAAGAGCCTGCAGCGTTGTCGTGTCGAACCCACGCCTTGGGCCGAATCTTCGATGTCCTGGGGGGGCTGCTAGGGCAGGGCGACCCCGATTTTCTTGCCGGCGCAGGGTTTTCAGACAGCCCACACTTTATGTATTCGGGCTACGATAAAAATGGCGAGTGGTATCAGCTTTACTCCATCGGTTTTGGTGGCGTTCCTGGCAAGCCTTCTGGTGATGGCCCAGACGGCCACTCGCTCTGGCCAAGTTTTACCAACGTGCCTAACGAGTTCCTCGAGAGCTACTTCCCCTTGCGCATTGAAACCTACGAAACGATTACC
>QXYP01000316.1 GCA_009886815.1 Halieaceae bacterium | reverse complement strand
ACTGCTGAATATAAGGGTGCCAGCGCTCTAAATCACTTTCACCTGCTGTCACTGGTTTTTGAAAATTGGTCATAACCCATATATTAACACCGGCAAAAACACAGACGAAGATAAAGGTTTGACGCAGGCTGTCAGCACGAGTACGCTGCGCGCGTTAGGTGCCTGCCGACCTACGTGGTCTGGGCAGGTTAAAAGGGAAACTGGTTACCGAGTTAGAATCATCAATCCAGTGCTGCCCCCGCAACGGTAGGGAACTTTGTTCCAAGCCCGATACCTGCCTGACGTAACGTAAACCACAAAGCGGAGGGCTTTGCAGGGTGCGACTCCCCATTTGGCTGGAGCCCACACCTGTGCTGTCAAGACAGCGCCTCCGCCCACTGCAGGAGCTGCGCTATGTTTGGTCACACCGTTTATCGCCCCCTCATTTTATCTTTGCTTGCTGGCGCACCAATGCTGGCTGCCTACGCCGATAGCACTGACAATGAAGCTCTTGAAGAAACTGTTATCGTCGCCTCGCGGGTTCCAACACCGCTGAGTCGAATTGGTGTCTCCGTGTCAGTTACCGACCGTGAGACGATAGAAATTTTGGGCTACAGCGATGTTGCTGACTTTCTCGACTTACAACCGGGTGTTTCAGTTACCCGGGATGGAGGCCCAGGAAAATCGGCATCCGTGCGAATTCGCGGCGAAGAAGGTTTCCGTACCCGGGTAGTTTTAGATGGGATCGATATCGCTGATCCTTCCTCGCCTCAAATAAGCCCTCGTATAGAACATCTGCTTTCTGAAGGGCTTCAGCGAATCGAGGTGCTCAGAGGCCCACAAGGGCTCGCCTATGGCGCCGATGCTGGCGGCGTCATTGCCATGACAACTCGTCAACCTGAAACAGGCGTCACGGCAAATGTTACCGCGGAAGGTGGTCAAAACGGTTACTCCAAATTAGGCGGTTTTATCGCAGGCGGGGCTGAGCGATTTCAAGGCTCACTATCCATTACCGACTTGAGCACCGACGGGTTCAATGCCCGGCCCTCTGACAACCAATTGCAAGACGACGATGGATACAGTAATACCACCATTCACGGCACTGCCTCATTGAGCTTAACCGATGCCCTCACGTTGACCGGTAGCGTGCACGATATCGACGGTGATAATGACTACGACGGCTGTTTTGACACCGCCACTTTTGCGCAAATTGGTGCCTGTACCGATACCTTTGATCAGTCAGCCGCGCGTATCACCGCGAGATTTCAAAATACCCTGATTGATTCATCACTGAGCTACGAGAAGTCTGAAATCGAAAGGGCTTTTTACAGCGCAGAAATCTTGTCCTTCGAAACAGAAGGTGAGCAGGAGGAAGTTTCCTGGATTGGCTCACTATCGCCCCAGTCAGGACAGCGGGTAACACTGGGATTCGACGCCGTTGATCAGTCCCTTACGGATGGCGGCAGCGAGCGCGGTCGGGACAACCTGGGGATTTGGGGAGAATATGACCTCGACGTGCTAGCGGGCGCCTTAACTGTTGGAGCGCGATGGGATGACAACGATGACTTTGGACAGCACACCTCCTGGCGAATCAGTCTACAACAGCAGCTTGCAGGCTCTGATCATCCTTTGATTGTCAGGGGCGCGGTTGGCACCGGCTTTCGTGCACCTAGCCTCTATGAAATAGCCTACAACGCGGGCCCGTTCAGCTATGCCCCCGCAGCCACCACTGCGCTTACCGAGGAAAAGAGCCAAGGGTGGGAGATCGGTTTTAGTTGGGGACAACCTGACCAACAACTAGAGATTACCTGGTTTGATCAGGAAATAGACAATGAGATTTACTTTGACATGGCCAGCTTCTCTGGCTACCTCCAAGGTACAGGTACAACGTCGTCTCAGGGCTTGGAGCTTTCTGGCGAAACCGCGTTTCTAACGCACTGGCGACTCCTAGCAAACATCACCTGGAATGAAACAGAATCCAACACGAAGCAGCAAAGACCTTATCGCCCCGAGTGGGCTGCTGCGAGCACTTTACTATGGCAAGACCGTTCGGTGGTTGCCGCTCTCACAGCACGATTCACCCGTGACTCCGTGGATACTTTTGGAGCACCCATGCCAAATACCGAACGCTTAGATGCTAGTGTAGCGCTCAATGTGACTCAATCCCTGCGCGTTACGGCACGGATTGAAAACCTGACGGACAACCAAGACGCTCAAGTCAGGGATTACAATCAGATCCCAAGGGCCGCTTACCTCGGTCTTCGCTACAGTATCTAAAGGGCTTAACCATGGATAACAACGACAAAGAAGCGCGCCATAACCGTGCCATGGAAAAACAAAAAGCTGCCGTGGATGCCGGCGTTGCGGCAGCCACCACTGACAGAGGCGTTGCCGTACTTTTAACCGGCGATGGCAAAGGTAAAACCAGCTCGGCTTTCGGTATGGTTTTGAGGGCCTTGGGCTATAACCAAAACGTGGGAGTCATACAGTTCATAAAAGGCGTGCAGCTGTCGGGAGAAGAGCACTACCTTCGCGATCATTGCCCAGATGTTGAGTTCTATCAAATGGGCACGGGCTTTACCTGGGACACCCAAGACCGCAGTGGCGATATTGCGGCAGCAGAGCGCACCTGGGAACAGGCTGCAAACATGCTGGCCAACCCACAGCTCGATTTAGTCATTCTCGATGAGCTGACCTACATGCTGGCCTTTAAATACCTTTCAGAAGATACGGTACTCAAGGCCATTGAAGCCCGCCCTGAGCATCAAAGCGTCGTCGTGACCGGTCGCGGCGGCGGCAGTGCCCTGCGCTCGGTTATGGATACCGTTTCCGAGATTAAAGACGTTGAGCACGCCTATCGTGCAGGCATTCAAGCCCGAAAAGGCGTTGATTACTGATTTAAGGAGCCATCTTTGGATAGCACCGCCATTCGTTTCGGCTGGTTTCTAGCTTACAAGTTTTTTAACTCGCTGTTTTTGGGTTTATCGATAGGCGCGGTGTTCACGCTTTACGAACCGCTATCGCCGGCCATTTTTTCTGCCGGTGGCATTGGTCTAGCGTTAGCAACTCTGGTTATCGCAACTCAGTATCATCGGCTGTTCAACCCTCTGTGGTTCTATCGTCTGTCGCTAACGGTCGAACTCGTTATTCTTTTGGGTGTCGCGGGGGTTTTGCTCTACCCATTAGACAAACCTCTAGCACTCTTTATTTACTTGGGCTACCAATTCACTTTTGCTCTCGGCAGCTATCTTGTTCGCTGTGAAACGTTACTTTTTGTCGACAACAAGCGACTGACACAGCTCGATATTGCCAAACAAACAGCTTACCTAGTGGGTATGGGTGCCTCTTGGATGGCCTATCAGGTTTTCGAATCACACTTTCAAATGATCGACAAAGCAGCACAGGTCACCGCCATTCATTGGCCGCTGCTCGCCATCGAAATACTCATCATCTTTTGCCTAGTCCGTGCTTTCCAAAGATCCGCCTGAACAAAAGCCCTGTAAATAGATAAGAAAAATTGCATCTGCACTTCACAACCACTAAGTTAAGGATGGAATTCAAAGGATTGAAGCCATGATTATGCGCATACAACTGCCAACCTTGCTCGTCTTGACGTTGTTCGTTGGTGGCTTAAATGCGCCTCCTGTTTCGTCTCAAACAGCGGGCAGCCTCGCCACCGATTTGGTAAGCACCGTTCAAGGGACTCGGGGACTTGGCGCCACTAACATCAAAGGCGGTGAGGATAATACTCCGTCAATCGATACCGACGGAGACGGAGTCGAAGACAGCGCTGACCTTTGTCCTAATACCCCACCGGGCGAGAC
>QXYP01000315.1:5823-6060 GCA_009886815.1 Halieaceae bacterium | reverse complement strand
GGGGTAATAGCTCATCATCTCTGTGCCCCCCGCGACGACTAAATCTTCCATGCCCGACATCACCTGGGCCGCAGCCAAACTGACGCTGGTGATACCCGAACCGCAGTAGCGATCCAGAGTCACGCCCGAAGAGCGAATGTCATAACCGGCGTTCAGGGCGGCCATGCGGCCCAGATCGCCCGCTTGTTTTCCACTTTGGGAGGATGTTCCCCAGATCACATCATCGATCTCAGAGGT
>QXYP01000315.1:4149-5813 GCA_009886815.1 Halieaceae bacterium | reverse complement strand
TACGGTGGAACCGAGATAAGAGGGATGAAGGTGGGCCAACGCCCCCTTCCCAACCTTGCCAATACCTCGGGGGGTTCTACAGGCGTCAACAATGTAAGCATTTGGCATGGCAATCTCCTGAAACTGGACAGCAAAAATTTTGGAATTCCGAAACTACGTGGCTTTGTGCAGGGAGGTCAAGCTGAGAAATGATGGGACAGCGTGACAGCCACAAGGTTAATGGCTCAGGTCTAAGGCCTAGCGCAAACAGAAAGACGGGACCCGCTAGCTTTTACGAATTAGAGCCCTTGAATCCAAATGCAGTAATCGGAGCATCCAGTTTTCAGGATGCTTCGGCGGTATCACGGATCGCCTGTAAAAATTTATCGCCATACTTTGCTAACTTGCGCTCACCGACACCGCTAAGCTCCGCAAATTCTTGCATCGATTGGGGCAACAGCGAGCACATCTCCATGAGGGTACTGTCGTGGAAAATCACATAGGGAGGCACCCCCTGCTCTTCCGCCAGCAACCGACGGCATTCTCGAAGTGCCTCCCAAAGTTCGACGTTGATATCATCGGGAAGCGCTGACTTGGTTTGTCGACGTACGATTTTTTGCGTCTGATCCTGCCGCAAAGCAATCTCTTCTTCCCCTTTAAGGAGAGCGCGGCATTGCTCTTGAAGCTTCAGCGCACCGAACCGATCCAGATCAACTGATAAATAGCCACGACCAACTAATTGACGAAAAACAGACCGCCATTGGTTGCCGTCGAGAGCCTTACCAACGCCATAAGTCGGTAAGTGATGATGATCAAACTGCCAAATTTTGTCGGTCTCGGCACCCCGCAGAACATCGATTAAATGATTTACCCCAAACCGTTGGCCTGTTCGAACAACTGCACTCAGCGCCATTCGGCTGGCTTCAGTACCGTCCCAGGTTTCTGCCGGCTCTAGGCAACTGTCGCAGTTACCACAGGGATTAGGATAAACCTCACCGAAATAATGTAGTAGCGCTACGCGCCGACAGCTGGTCAATTCACACAAACCCAGCATGGCGTTCAATCTATGCTGCTCTGCCTGCTTGTGCAGCTCATCGCCCTGCGACTCAGACAACATCTGTCGCAACTTAATGACATCCTGCAGTCCATAGATCATCCACGCTGTCGCTGGTCGCCCATCGCGCCCGGCTCGTCCCGTCTCTTGATAATAAGACTCTATTGTTTTAGGCAGATCTAAATGCACCACAAAACGGACGTCAGGTTTATCAATTCCCATACCAAAGGCGATGGTGGCAACAACAATCACCCCTTCCTCTCGAAGAAATCGGGCCTGATGGGTCGATCTCAGTTCAGAGGATAGGCCTGCGTGGTACGGCAGTGCATTAAACCCTTGCTTGATCAACCATGCAGCGGTGTCTTCGGTTTTCTTGCGGGACAGGCAATAAATAATTCCAGCATCGCCGGCGTGCTCATCTTTCAAAAAACGCAGCAGTTGATGTCGCGGATTATTTTTCAGGGCAATGCGATACCGGATGTTTGGACGATCAAAACCCACAATAAATTGCGCCGCGTTTTCCAGACCCAGCCGATCAATAATTTCGCGCTGTGTTCTGGGATCAGCCGTAGCCGTGAGCGCCACGCGAGGAACCCCTGGGAAATTTTGCTGCAGCTGCTCAAGTAATAAA
>QXYP01000315.1:3290-4139 GCA_009886815.1 Halieaceae bacterium | reverse complement strand
CCCATTGGGAGACGCAATGTGCTTCATCAATCGCAAACAGTGAGATATTGGCCCGCTGCATCAGGTCCCGGGTTCGGGTTTGACTGAGTCGCTCTGGCGCAAGGTAGAGCAGGTCAAGCTCGTCCCTCAGGAGCGCCTCTTCAACTTGCACCGCACTGGCCGTATCGAGCGTCGAGTTTAAAAAGCTCGCTCGAACACCCAGCTGCTGCATCGCTGAAACCTGATCTTGCATCAGCGCAATTAGCGGAGAAATAACAATGCCGCAGCCCGGGCGAACCAAAGCAGGAATCTGGTAACAAAGTGATTTGCCCCCGCCAGTTGGCATCAAAACAAACGCGTCTTCACCAGAAATGATGGCTTCCACAATTGCCTGCTGAGGCTCGCGAAAATGCTCAAAGCCAAACGTCGTCTGTAATACCTCAAGTGCTGTCTTCATGAATCCTCAATCGACTCGTTAACAACTGAGCAAAAACGCTGCCTAAACCTATTAAGAACACGGTCTCGGATTTTTGCCTCGCGCGGATGCGGATATTAGCGGTAACAGCGCACGGGGCACATGAAAATGTAACTTAACTACTGAACGAAGGGCAGCTCACATCAAAGTTTGACATTGGCACTCGCCTTCAGCCAATCATTCGGCATATTATAGGATCAAAATTCATTCAAAAAATAAATAGCAGCCGCAGGCTTCGGGTACATGCCCCGCTCTGTGCGCCAGCGAAAAGCGGGGATTTCTCAGTGAATCAAGCTATGAATGACATCTTTAAGTCTGGCCATGACTACGCCTACAACACCCCATTGGAAGATTTAGACGTTTCTCACCCAAGGTTATGGCCAAGCGAGGAAATG
>QXYP01000315.1:0-3280 GCA_009886815.1 Halieaceae bacterium | reverse complement strand
CTCGGTTCGAGGACATCATGGCCATCGATACCGACCACCAGCGATTCTCCTCCGAACCCGCTATTGTCTTACCGAATCCTGGCAAAGATTTTCCACTGCCTATGTTTATTGCCATGGATCAACCCAAACACGATGTTCAGCGACGAACGGTAGGGCCCGTTGTTTCGTCACCCAGCCTCGCCAGAATGTCTGAGCTCATCCGCGAGCGGACCCAGTATGTTCTCGATCGCGTTCCTTTCGACGAAGAGTTTGATTGGGTCGACACAGTATCGATTGAACTCACCACAATGATGCTCGCAACTTTATTCGATTTTCCCTTTGAAGATCGACGTAAATTAACTCGCTGGTCTGACGTCGCTACAGCGGGTCCAGAGACAGGCATTGTGGAAAGCGAAGAGCAGCGCCGTGCGGAGCTGATGGAATGCGTCGAGTATTTCATGAACTTGTGGCAGCAAAGAGTCGGTGGCGATGGCCATGATTTAATCACCCTGCTGGCAAATGGTGAGGAAACCCGAAATATGGACACCATGGAGTATCTCGGGAATCTCGTACTACTGATTGTTGGCGGTAACGATACGACCCGAAATTCCATGTCTGCCTCTGTTTACGGCTCGCACCTGTTTCCCCAAGAGTGGGAAAAAGTGCGCGCCAATCGAGACCTAATTCCCAATACGGTGGCAGAGATTATTCGCTGGCAAACTCCCTTAGCCTATATGCGACGAACGGCACTCGAGGATGTTGAACTCCACGGCAAAACAATAAAGCGTGGTGACAAGGTGGCCATGTGGTATGCGTCGGGAAATCGTGATGAGCGAAAATTTGATCGGCCCAACGAATTAATCTTTGACCGTGACAATGCTCGAAACCATATCTCTTTTGGTTTCGGCATCCATCGCTGCTTTGGGAATCGCTTGGCTGAGATGCAATTGCAAATCTTATGGGATGAAATGCTGAAGCGTTTTTCCAAAATCGAAGTGCTCGAAGAGCCACAAAGAAACTTCTCCAGCTTTGTAAAAGGCTACACAAAAATGCACGTGATTTGTCGCCACTGAACTACCGGGGCGGCCTGCTTTACAACAGGTCTGTCCATGGCCGCCAACTCAGCGCCTCGTTGATTAAAGACTGCAATCTGTGGGCATAGACATAGCTAAACGGCGTCTTTAAAGGGCTTTTTTCGCGCGAAAAACAAATAGATGCGACGTAGAATAACTAAGGTTTTGTACAGCGCGGGCCCTAGAAGCGGCACGTCAAAAAGCCATGCCATTCGCCGATAACCAAGCTGCACCAGCAGGTAACTCATCGCTGCATTTTCCAACAGACGCTGCCCATTAGCTTCAACGACAAATGAGCTGTCTATATCGACGCCCTCAGCAAGAAAAGCACGTTGGATATTGGGATGTTCTCGCAAATCGATGAGCTCAACACGGGCCTGGGATTTAAGTTTTGACACCAGGGCGAAGTTGCGGCAGAAATAGCAGCTGCCATCATAAAAAAGTTTCAACCCACTCATAGAATTTTAACCACGACTGAATCAGACTGGATGCGCCTATAGATACCCTGAGCGGTGTCTTCATTGACTACGCAGACGCTGTTAATCCTCAGCTTACTACGCTGTGTTTTTTCTTTCTGCGGGTTGATTTCCGCGCCTAACCTTTTTATGAAAATGCCCATAAATACGCCTCTACAATGGCTCAGCGTCTTAAAGAACTTGCAAACCGCCATGCTGCTACGTTGTGTGAATGTCGTAAAACAGAGCGCTTCCTGTCCAGATCCTATTATGTTCGTTAACTACGGCGCATTGTAGATCCAACCGTTAAGCGGGGCTTACTCGCGATAGCCGCCGACAACTCTAAATAAGCTAGCAAAGCGCCTTTCGACTCTCAGAAAAATAGAAGACCAACACGAGACTACACAGCACTAGAAATGCGTGTAGAGGCGCGGAAATAGCCAAGGTGTAACCTTTACTTCCCTTTTTAAAAAATCCTGATATGATACGTAAACGTTACATACACAAGGAACCGTTATCACATGGAACACTTAGTCCCCCTGGTTGGAATAAGCACTGGCATTATTATTCCAGTCTCTGTTTTCATCTGGCTCTACTATGATGCAAAGGGCAAACGAGATGCCGTGGTAGAAATCGCCAAACACATGGACGACCCTAAAAAAACCGAACAACTATTAACCCTCTTTGATGAACGAAAAAAAGAGCCCATCGACTATCGACGAGGGGGCGTTATTACCATCTTCGTTGGCATTGGTTTGTACCTATTGGGAGCAACAGCGCTGGGCGCACTGCTTGAGGGTGTTGGGCTTCTAGTGGGTGTCATCGGTGTAGGCACGCTGATTGCGGGTTACCTTTACCCCAACACCAGCCAAGAGATTACCAATGCAGTGGAACGGTTTGAAGGCGACTAGGTCTTGGGAAAACACCACAAAAACTTGCTAAACAATCTTGAGCAATTGAGAAAATCTGCAGACCTCACCCAGCAACAACTATCCGATAGTGCAGGGGTCTCCAGAAAGAGTATCAATGCCATCGAGAACGGCATCTATGTACCTTCGACAGTGCTCGCCCTAAAAATCGCTAAAACGCTGAAATGCACGGTCGATGACTTATTTCAACTGCCCTAGTTGTCGATCTGACAGGAGAGGAAAACCCTCTCCTTTTTCCAAGCTAAGCCCGGTATTTGCCGCCATCCCATCCCTACAGCTAGCACTGTTATAAAGATTTTTTCGGATATCTGAAATCGGACAATTTGGCTTGGCCCCCTCCAAACCCGACTAACGCCATCGCTGGGTGTTCTGACCTTATACACCTCACGTTCTGTGTCTTTGCCATTTTCAAAGCTAGATTACGCAGGTATCGTACGGGGGCGGCTCGAAGCTCTTGCTCATTCTACGCTTAAGCTTCGACTGAGCCGCTTAGCCTAATGGAATAAGGCGGCAATGGAGACCTTCAACATGGAAGAAGAATTAGCACAAGCCTCTGCGATCTATGATCTGATCGTCACGTTCCTCGTTAACTACAGCTTTCAAATCGTCGGTGCGATCCTCATCTTTGTCGCCGGAGTTGTCATAGCCAGTAAAGTGTCAAACTGGCTATTCAAATTTTGTCAATCAAAAGGCCTCGACGTCACCCTCAGTAAGTTCATAGCGAACGTTGTAAAGCTGCTGTTTATTCTCATGGTTGGGATCATCGCCTTGGGTAATCTTGGGATCAGCGTGACGCCTTTTGTGGCGGCAATTGGTGCCTTATCTCTGGGGGCCGGTTTAGCGC
>QXYP01000314.1 GCA_009886815.1 Halieaceae bacterium | reverse complement strand
TAGAGCAGTCTATCTCCCCCAGCATGGATATTACCGTTTCCTCAAACTTTGAGCGTCTTATGTTCGATCTTTACGACCGCGATGGTGTGGTTGTTAATCAACTCATGAGCGACTTCCAAAACGGTTCCATTCAGTTGTCTGACGCGGCAATGTCCAAGGCACGAGAACTCTTCAGCAGTTACTGCGTTTCTGACGATGAGACCTGTGAGGAAATTGCCGCTGTCTGGGCGCAATGCGGCTATTTACTCGATCCGCACAGTGCTATTGGTACGCGAGCGGCAAGATTTTGCCAGCGAGATACCACACAACCTATGGTTACTCTAGCCACGGCGCATCCCGCTAAATTTCCAGCGGCCATCGAAAATAGTGGTATTGAGCAGCAGCCGGTACTGCCTGCTCATTTAGCCGATCTCTTCGATCGCCCCGAGCGCTTCACTGTGCTGCCTAATGACCTTGAGGTTGTTCAGCAGCATATGGTCGATTGCATTGCCCAGTAATGTCGCCAGAGCTTAAGCAGCGTGCCATGCCGGTGACTCCGGCTCTGGCTTCTTCCGGTTTATCGCCGCTATTGCAACGTCTGTACGCCAATCGCGGTGTCACAGCGCCCGACGAAATTGATTTGACGTTAAAAGGGTTATTGCCACCGCAGCTGTTACGAGGCGTAACCGATGCCGCAGCGCTGCTGGCAGATGCCATCGAGGGCGAGGCGAGAGTTGTTATTGTTGGCGATTTCGATGCCGATGGTGCGACCAGTTCAGCACTTGCTGTATCTGTACTTCGGCAAATGGGATTGCAAGAGGTTTCGTATCTTGTCCCTAATCGTTTTGAATATGGTTATGGGTTGTCTCCAGAGATTGTTGCACTAGCGGCAGAGCGTGAGCCCGATCTTATCGTCACGGTCGACAACGGTATTTCCAGTCATGCTGGCGTTGCAACGGCACAAGGCCTGGGAATTAGTGTGCTCATAACCGATCACCACCTGCCGGGTGATGAGCTGCCATCAGCCGATGTCATTGTGAATCCCAACCAACCCGGTTGCAGCTTTCCCAGCAAATCTCTCGCTGGGGTAGGCGTTATGTTTTACGTGTTAACGGCGTTGCGTGCAGAGCTTCGCGATCGCGAGTGGTTTGAGCGCTGTGGCTTGGCCATGCCCAATCTCGGCGATGCGCTCGATTTGGTGGCTTTAGGGACTGTCGCCGATGTCGTACCGCTCGATCGCAACAATCGCATATTGGTGGCTGCGGGACTTGCACGAATTCGTGCCGGTCGTGGCCGCCCAGGGATCGATGCGTTGTTAGAAATTGCCGGTCGAAGCGCCAGTGAATTAAGCAGTAGTGATCTCGGGTTTATCCTTGGGCCGCGTCTTAACGCTGCAGGAAGACTGGAAGATATGGCGATTGGTATTGAGTGCTTACTGGCTGAAAGCGCTTTCGCGGCTAGGCCTCTTGCCCAGCAATTAGATGATCTCAATCGAGAGCGCCGAGACATTGAAGCCAATATGCAAGAAGAAGCCCTGGCCCAGCTCAGTACTGTAGAAGTTGACGATGAGGCACTGAAATTTGGTTTGTGTGTGTACAACAAGAGCTTCCATCAGGGGGTTGTTGGTATCGTTGCTGCGCGTCTCAGAGAGCGCTATCACCGTCCCACCATTGTATTTGCCGAGGCGGGGAATGATGAGCTGAAGGGTTCTGGTCGATCGATACCGGGTGTGCATATTCGTGATGTTCTCGATCATGTGGCCACCACACACCCGGATTTGATCGGTAAGTTTGGCGGTCACGCTATGGCCGCGGGCCTGAGTTTGCATCACAAAGACTTGGACCAGTTCCAAGAGGCCTTCAATACAGCGGTAGCGCTTGCCCTTGAGCATGTGCCCCCGGAGCCCGTTGTGATGACCGATGGTGAACTGGCAATGGAAGAATTAAATTTAAATAACGCCGAGGCGATTGCCGCTGCGGGCCCTTGGGGGCAGCATTTTCCTGAGCCTGTATTTGAGGGTAGCTTTGTGCTGGTTGATCAGCGCTTACTTAAAGATAAGCACCTCAAGTTGACGTTAGAGGCAGAGGGCGAAAACTTTGAGGCCATTGCTTTTAATGTTGATCGTGAGTGCTGGCCCAACGATCAGGTGGCACGAGTACGCATCGCTTATCAGCCCGATATCAATTCCTATCGCGGAGAACGACGTTTGCAGCTCATGATTCGACATCTGTGGCCTGAAAGCTGATCGCACCCCGTTGAGCTCTCGTCAGGAGCACTCCATGGGACTTCGTCGGCGTAGCAGTGGGGCAAGGCATCGCGCTTAGTATCTGCTTTTGTGCCACTACCTGCGGTTAAATTAAAGGATCACGGGTTTCCGCTATGGCGCTTAACGGTAGCCTTCGATAGACTTTCCGCCCGCTAAGCTGATTCTCGAGATTCCTGTGGAAGTCGCCCCTATTTTCAACCAGATTAAAGATATTCGTGAGCGTACAGATGTGCTCCGGGGGTATCTTTGACTACGCAGAAAAGAAAGACCGCCTTGCGGAAGTAGAGCTGGAATTGGCAGAACCCAGTGTTTGGGAGCAGCCCGAGCGCGCTCAGGCCCTTGGCAAAGAACGCGCCTCTTTGGAACTGGTTGTAAAAACAATCAATGATTTAGACAGTGGTAGCACCGACGCCCACGATCTTCTGGAAATGGCTGTTGCCGAAGACGATATCGATACGGCCGACATGGTGGCCTCTGATACCAGCGATTTGATTTTGCAGCTCGAGAAGCTTGAGTTTCGTCGTATGTTCTCTGGCGAAATGGATCCGAACAACGCTTATCTTGACGTGCAGTCTGGCTCTGGGGGCACAGAGGCCCAAGACTGGACTGAAATGTTGCTCAGAATGTATCTGCGCTGGGGTGAGAGCAAAGGTTTTAAAGCCAGCGTGGTAGAAGCCTCGGCGGGAGAGGTCGCGGGATTAAAAAGTGCGACGGTCCAGTTTGAGGGTGAATA
>QXYP01000313.1:12117-16445 GCA_009886815.1 Halieaceae bacterium | reverse complement strand
CATACTTAGAACAGATTTCAAGTTTAGACGCGTACGCACAGCTGGTTCACCCAGAAGATCTTGAAGACTGGCTCGACAATGAACAATCAATCGACACCGATCCAGACTACACAAAGTCTTTTTATGAATACCGAGTTTGCCTGCCAGACGGCAGAATTCTTCACCTCAGAGAGCACTCTAGCTTAATCCCCACAGCAGACGGGGTTGGGCCACAGTACCTCGTTGTTATGCAAGATCTGACAGAAATTAGAAGGTCTGAGGAAGAGCTCCTACGAGGCCAGCAAGCCCTTGCCAACAGCGTAGGACTGCTACGACTGAGTGCTGCTATGGCGAATTTGGGCCACGCTATCTGGAATTACGATAACGATACCTATGCCGAAGTGTCGGAGGAATGGGCCGCTATTTTTGGCTATTCACAATCTGAATTTGTCGCTCATTTTACGGCACTGGAATCTGATATC
The DNA here is from genome assembly GCA_009886815.1 of Halieaceae bacterium. GTDB lineage: Bacteria > Pseudomonadota > Gammaproteobacteria > Pseudomonadales > Halieaceae > Luminiphilus. The sequence goes on along the minus strand of QXYP01000313.1, from coordinate 15,984 downwards.
GAGTTAGTACACCCGTCTGATCGTCAACGATATCTGGAGTATTACGAAAGCGAAGAAGAAATCGACATTGAGTATAAAATTGTGCGCCGTGACGGGGAAATTCGACATGTTGTGCAGTCTTATAATTATGACGAGAGTAACCCTAACCAAGTTTTCGTCACACTGCAGGACATCACCGAACGCAAATTGACTGAAGCAAAATTAATTCAATCATCAAAGATGATCACGCTAGGAGAGATGGCCGCCGGTATCGCCCACGAATTGAATCAACCACTCGCCACGATAAAAATTGCTGCCGAGAATATTTCACAGCAAGCCTCTCGAGACCCTGCCAACATACCCGCTTTTATTTTTGAGAAAATAGATCGTATAAAGCAACAGGTAGTCAGAGCTTCGTCTATCACCGATCAAATGCGAATATTTGGTCGCGAAGCCAAAGAAGATAGCTACGCATTTGATCTAAGAGAAGCCGTTGCTAATGCAATAGATCTAATGACCTCGCAGCTGAAGCTAGACCAAATCGAAATGGCCTCAAAACTCCCTAGCGATCCAGTAATGATCTGGGGTCATCAGATTCGACTGGAGCAAGTACTCTTAAACTTAGTGTCAAATGCGAGTTTCGCGATCAAAAGCAGCGGTAAAACCCAAAAGCAGCTTTGGGTCGAAGCCTCCTGTGAAAACCAAGATTGGGTTACCGTAAGCGTCACTGATACCGGAGCTGGCATACCCCACGATGCGCTAAAGCGAATCTTCGAGCCTTTCTACACCACCAAGGAAGTTGGCGTGGGTACTGGACTCGGCCTATCGGTCAGTTATGGAATTGTGCACGATATGGGAGGGGAAATGTTGGCTGAAAACATAGCGAACGGAGCTCGCATCAGTCTAAGGCTACCCATTATTAAGGTGTAGGCGGCAGATACAAACGGGCAACCTATGGGGTAACGCACTCAAGTGCCGCTAACCACTTGAACCACAATCTGTCATAAAACTTTTACGCTTATCAGGATCGCGTCACGGAGCCAAGGATGCTCCATAAGTTCACCAAATAGTCTGAAGACTCAAAAGCAGCTCAGGCGCTTGAGAAGCTGGGAATCTCGCAAAAAACATCAGCTTCGACCTTGATACTAACCGCTGAATTACTGTGGGCTCCCGCGCACCAAGAAGGCATAACCATTGAGTAAAGCCCGCTCCCACCAGCCTGCATAATTAAGATCTGCTCTGGCCCCTTAAAGGCCATTCGCCGGGAGGGGTTATCTCCGGCAAATGCCGGCATAAGGCGCTTGACCATCTCAGGTGTTAAGTAGCAACGCTCATACAACTCCCGCGCAATATCCTGACGGGTCAGCCCCGCCTTATGCAAGATCGCGCTGTGCTCCGGATTCAACACAATCGTCGCAAAACCACCCGTCAAAATGGCATTGTTACTCGGGGCATTCGCGAGTGCCATCGCCAGCAAATCAAGCAACGCGGCATAACTCTCGGGGTCATCACCATCGCCAGCAAACAGCACCGAATGGGGCGCCTCGGCCCCCACAACGGTTACAACGCTATCCTCTGCAGCAAAACCCAGTGATACATGTAGCGGGGGAAAAGGGCTGCCCTCCTCGTCTTCGGCAAGACAGTAAGTGAACTTACCCGGATGCCCCAGTAAGGCCATATCTGAACTACCCGGTCTAGCTTTACCAATGTTGATCATTGTCAGCCGCAGTGCACGTCCTATTGAGGCATTGGCGCGATGTCCTGGCCCCAGGGCGCCGGTACCAGAAACGATGGGCCCGCAATTATGGCGCGCGGGTCCGTTTACAATCACGAGGGGTGCCGTGCAATGTGTTGTCGCCTGCATTTCAGTGAGATCAAAGGCCGGTTCAATAACCGCTTTGACGGCCGCAACCACAACCGGCATATAGTCGGGTAAACAACCTGCCATGACGGCGGCAACAGCAATCTTTTCTATGCTAGCCACACCATGACCAGGGCCCATGGTACCCAGCACCATGTCCCCGGCTTGCCCCGATGCCAGCACCATACGTGCGACCCTGTCATCAGTTGGGATAACAACGGGCAAGCCGTCGGTACATCCCCGCTGATGCAGATCTTCAAGTGCCTGTGCTTCATCAGCTGACGACAGCAAATCAGTCATCACCGCCCTCCAAAGCTTGAATGATGGTGGGCGCTACTAACTCGGCAATCTTATGCATAGTTACAGTATCGGTTCCTGCCACGGGATGAGGCAACTGAACACGCGGCACTGCGGGCATGCCTAAAGATTGAGCAACAAAGTCGCCCTGCGCCCAAAATTCTTCGGTGACCAGCGCGACGGCGGGAATACCAAGGTTTGCAATATTAATTCCGTCACGCACGGTGCCGGTAGTGCAAGAACCTCAATGCCCGTAGGCTGCAATAACCCCAGCGCACTCCCCAGTAATTTCTTGCAACAGCTGCTCGCCTGCCGCAATAGTGGCATTACCCTTGTTGTACTCGCGCAATCTAACACTGGGGAACAGAGCGCGAATCGCATCACCCACAGCATTTAGAAACTCCACGGAATCAGGAAACCCATTTGCGAGCAAGCCAATGGTAGCAGTCGCTTCTGAATTAACCGTTAAAGACAGCTCATAAGGTATCTCTTCAATACCGACCGATGCGTCTGGATTGTGATATTCGATCATAAGACCTCCTTTACCTACCGCTAAGTTAACGCATAGCAGCGGGTAATTGCCATCAGGAAAGCAATAATGGCCGGTGGTTTTTAGGCGGTTTTGTTCTTCCACTTACCCAACAAGCGCTTACTCAATAGATATTTTGCGCGCAGAACTCGTCTCCAAATGTACCTTTCGGTAAATTACTGCGGAGGGCTACTAAAGACACTGAAAACTCGACATCTTCATCATTGAGTGGGATTGTTATGGTCTGGCGAAGAATAAGAAGCTTTCACCTTCCACAAAGGACATAAGATGGCCTCTAACCACGACGACAAGAGCAATATGCGCAAAGTCGCGCTGACCTCACTCGCAGGAACCAGCATTGAGTGGTACGACTTTTTTATTTACGGCACCGCCGCCGCCATCGTCTTTCCCAAAGCATTTTTCCCCCAGGACCTGCCCCCCATGGTCCTACTCATCATTTCCTTCAGCACATTTGCAGTGGGCTTTGTCGCTAGGCCGGTGGGTGGCATTATTTTCGGGCACTTTGGCGATCGCGTCGGTCGAAAGCGCACACTCGTAGCCGCACTGATGATGATGGGAGCAGCGACAACCCTCATTGGCTTACTCCCAACCTACGGCACCATCGGCATTGCCGCACCGCTACTCCTCGTTTTACTCCGTTTTGTCCAAGGACTTGCCATTGGTGGGCAATGGGGAGGTGCCATGCTGCTGGTTACTGAGAGTGCCCCCGCCAACAAACGCGGATGGTACGGAGCTTATGCGCAGGCGGGAGCACCGGTAGGTGTCATTTTGGCCAACTTAGCGTTTATTGGCGTAAGCATGAGTATGAGTGATGAAGCTTTTATGAGCTGGGGCTGGCGTTTGCCGTTCCTCGCCAGCATCATTCTGATTGGCGTATCGCTCTTCGTACAGCTGCGTCTTGAGGACACCGAAGCTTTCAAAACGCTGAAGGCCGCACAAGACTCCCAGAGCCATAGCGAAGTCGCCGCTCGATCGCCCATCGTGCAAGCTTTAAAAAAATATCCGCGAACCATCATGCTCGCCGCCGGTGCGTTTTTGTCAGTCCAGGTGACATTTTATATTTTGATTGCTTTCGTCATTGCGTATGGTTTGAATTCGCCAACTGTTGATTTAACGCGCGACGAGCTTTTGATTTCTGTTCTGGTGGCGGCGGCGATTATGATGCCCGCCCAATTCTATT
>QXYP01000313.1:5060-12107 GCA_009886815.1 Halieaceae bacterium | reverse complement strand
CCGCCGTTCTCATTGCTTCTGCAGTGATGGTGCCGACGCAGTTCTATTTCTCAGGGCTGTCTGATCGATTGGGGCGAAAAAAGGTTTATCGTTGGGGTGCCATATTAACGGGACTGTGGGGCTTCGCTTTATTCCCTCTCATCGACACGGGCTCCTTACCTCTGATTGTCTTGGGCATCACCATGGGACTGGCTTTTCTTGGTATGCAGTACGGTCCTCAAGCCGCTTACTTTACCGAGCTGTTTTCCACAGAGGTGCGGTACTCCGGCGCGTCATTGGGCTATCAAATAGGTGCCATTGTTGGTGGTGCACTGGCACCCACCGTTGCAGTTCTGCTTTGGAACGAGCTGGGGATTATCTTCGTGTCTATCTACATCCTGCTAGCTGCCGTGCTGACGCTTTGGTCGCTGTCTTTATTGGAAGAGACAGGGGGTCAACCTCTCTAAACAGCCGCAGGGGCCACAGGAGCCTGGGCTAGAAATTTGGACTAGATCCTGGGATGCAGCCTCACGGGCAGCTCATGATAGCCTCGAACGAAAGAATTGCAGGTTCTGACCGCGGGGCCAACGACCTCAATACCTTCAAAGCGTTCCAATATCTCTTCCCACACGATACGCAGCTGCATCTCCGCCAATCGATTACCCATGCATCGGTGAATCCCCATACCAAAAGATAAATGATTACGCACATTGGGCCGATCGATAATAAACTCATTTGCATTGGGTATAGCATCGGCATCGCGGTTACCCGAGACATACCATAGAACCACGCGACCGCCCTTGGGAATGACCGTGCCATTGATTTCAACATCACGCGTTGCGGTTCGGCGCATATGCGGCAGTGGTGTTTGATAGCGAATAATCTCAGACACCATAGACGGAATCAGGCTTGGATTTGCCTTAAGTTTCGCCATCTCAGAGGGGTTGTCGTGTAAATGCAGTACACCCCCCGACATGGAGTTTCGAGTCGTGTCATTGCCACCTACGATTAACAACATCAGATTACCCAAGTAAGACAAGGGTTCATCCACCATATTTTCTGTTTTGGGATCACGCTGCAGCATACGAATCAGATCAAAGGACTCCCGATCATTGGCTTTATGCTGGTGCCAGAGTTCTGTAAACGTCTGCAACATTTCGATCATGATTGCTCGTCGCTCATCAATACTCAGCCCACGACCGGCGGTAATCCGAGCATCAGATGTGGCTGCGTCTGACCAGTGGGTTAAAAGATGGCGCTGTTCCTGGGGGAAATCGAAAAGCGTGGCCAACATTTTAGTGGTCAAGTCGATCGATACGCGATCTACCCAATTGAAAGTTTCGCCCACGGGCAAACCGTCGAGAGTTTCCTGCGTGCGCTGGCGAATTACCGCTTCAAATTCCTGCAAATTTCTGGGCGCCACGGCGCCCTGAACGGCCCGTCTTTGATCATCATGTAGTGGCGGATCAGTCGCAATAAACATCTGGACCGACATGTCGGGCTCTGGGTCTAAGATGGCTATAGAGGGCTCAGATGAGAAGGCCTCCCAGTTCTTTTCCACCTCAACAATGTCTTCGAAGCGGGTTACCGACCAGAAATCCCCGTGAGGTGCTGGCCCGCCTGGTCCCTCTGCTTGATAGTGAATGGGAGATTCACTGCGTAGGCGCTCAAAAAGCGGCTGCCAAGTGTCAAACTCAAAACGCCTCGGGTCGGCCACATCGAGTTGATCTAACGGCGTACTCAAAGGGTCAGGCAATCCATCTTTTCGAGTAACGGCTTGATTCATGGGTTGATCCTTTGTCAATTTTAAGCGCGGTTATGCGACAGCTGCCCGAACCACTGCGGGCCGAGATCGCGATGTTACATTTGATACTCTGGGAGTCGAATCGTCATATCTCCGCCCTGCTCACTGACTTGCAGTTGGCAGCTAAGGCGAGAGTTTGCTTCCCTATCTGGGCGCAGGCCGAGCATAGATTCTTCTTGAGGCTCTACCGCTGCTAGCTCGCTAGAGGTCTCGACAAAACAATGACAGGTACCACACACAGCCGAGCCTCCACAATCAGCGTCAATGCCGGGGATGTCGTGCTTCATAGCCATTTCCATAACAGAGAGTCCAGACTCACTGTCGACCTGGTGTTGGGTACCATCGAATTCGATAAAGGTAATAACGGGCATGCTTTAATCTCCTTGCCTGCGACTTTAGGTATCAGTTAATGCGACGCCATTTTAAGCCAGAAAGTTGATAAGTGGGCATACCTTGCTCAAATAACTCACTCCGATGGGCTTCGAAAACAGCACGATATCGATACCAAGGCACTCTGGGAAAAGCGTGATGAATGCCGTGGTAGTTCTGGAAACCCCAAAGCCAAGTGCCCACTCCGCGAAATGCCACCGGCAATTCAAAAATGGAGGTGTCAACAAACTTACCGGCAACGGTGTGTGGCCTATGGACGACGTAAGCAAACAGATAGACCAAAACCACTTGCCCAAGCAGTGGCCCGACAATCAGTGTGAGTAGCACGTCAACACCCACAGAAAGGGTTGAAACACCAGCACTTGCAGCTACAGGACCGAACAACGCCATCAGAAGCAGAATGCGACTGAGCACTATGACACTGGTTTCTGCTACAAAAGTTCTGCGTAGCTCCTTATGAGCAGTGGGCCATCTATCTCGCAAAAAGAGTTTGTACTGCTGTGCAGTTAGCATCATTGGAGACGCAATAAGCCTCCAGAGATTCGTTGTCATGTCGGCACAAACCAAATCCGGATCCTCACCCACCTTGTTGGTGTGATTGTGGTGTGAAAAATGCTCATGACGGTGGGCGCACATTGGAATACCTGATGGAATCGCGGCGGCATAACCCACCCATTCATTGACCCAACGGTTTTTCTGTAGACCACCACAAATCGCACCATGGACAGCCTCGTGTAATGCGGTATAAACGGCGTAGGTTAAGAAACCCATTAAAAGCATTCCTGCAATCACGGGCATTAGCCCCATTACCACCGCTACTGGCGTCAGGAAATATAAAGGAAGTGCAACGCTGATCAGCAATATTGTGGGCCAGGCCAACGGATCGCAATAGCCATTCGCTGAGCGCTTCATTAACTTTACTTGGTTTTGATCCGACATTGGCAAGCTCCTCTACCTGCTATACCTACCCTATTTACCTCGGATAGCTTAGGGGACTTCGCTGTGCACGCCCCATTCCTCTTTCGCCAACAGGGTGTCATTATACGCCTAAAGAGGGCTCTAAAATGATAAGTGCACACTACGCCAGACTGCTACATCGCGAACTTTCGATTCGAGGCCATGATGAAGTTAGGCTTTTCAAGGGCTGTAGTATCGATGGTGAAGCTTTATGGCAACTCCCTAAGGTAGACCCTGAGGATTTCCTTAGACTGCTCGCCAATGCCCAAGAAATGCTGGGGCAAACGCCACTAGGGACCGTAATTGTTAGCCGAAATGGGATCGCGACACTGGGCATGATGGGCGTCGCCATGATGTCAGCACCCACTTTAGGGGCCGGCCTGCAAGCCATGTCTAGCTACTCGACCCTAGAAGCCGATTACCTGCACTTTGAATTATTAGCTGGGCAAAACATCACCCGGATAACCCTTGAGGCCGATCGGGATCTAGGCGCCTCGCTACTCATACACGCTGAAACTGTCTTTGCCCTCCTTCAGGATTACCTCACCGACTTGATAGGTTCAACCGAAGGGACTATCCACTTTAAGGTGGCGCATCCCCGCCCTACGCGAGAGGCTTCAATAGGCACCCAGCTCAAGGGCAAGCTGAGTTTCGATAGCCGGTTTACAGGTCTTGAATTACCCACAGAATGGTTGAAAATCCAGTCGCCGTTTAGTAACCCTGAAATTTGGCAACTATCACGACGTCACCTTAGCGAGCAGCTGCAACGCACGAGTGAACCCGGAGATCGACCATTTACGCGTCACCTGCGCAGCGTTCTGAAGTCTCAACGCCCACCCTTACCCGACATCAACGACATTGCCGAATCACTGCATCTGTCACCGCGGACCCTCAGCCGACGTCTCATGGAGGAGCAAACATCGTTCCGAGAGCTGAAGCTAATTGCGGCTCACAACTGTGCGAAAAATATGCTTCTAGACGGAATCAGTGTTGAGGCTGTGGCCGCCGACCTTGGCTACGAAAACGCGGCTAATTTCCGCCGCTCCTTTCGCTCCATCAATCACTGCTCACCGACTCAATGGATGACGGCCTTTCGCAGGGGAGAACTCGCTGAGAGCTAGAACTACTCTGGGCGTGCCTTAATGCGAAAAAATCTACGCGTCCAAATTGATTGAAATAAGGGGTCTAACCATCGGTATAAACGACCTGACACGACAATTGATTTACCGGCTTCAACACCTCGAATACCTTCATTTACAACGGTGTCCGCACCGTACCAAAGCCAGCGCGGCATACCGGCCTTCATGTCGGCAAGGCCCGCAGTTTCATGAAAGTCGGTATGAGTGAAACCCGGGCACAGTGCGGTGACATGCACGCCCTGCCCACCTACGGTCAAATTAAGCTCCTCAGACACAGCTACTAAATAGGTTTTGCTGGGGCCGTAGTTGCAACCACCTGATCGAGGAATTCGCCCCGCCACCGAGGCGACATTTACCACTCGCCCAAATCCTCGAGCGACCATGGCAGGCACAAATCGATGACAAAGCTCCACAACCGATAACATCATGAGTTGGAAAAAATCTTGTTGCGCTTGCCAATCACGATCGGTCAGCAAATCTGGACCCGCAATGCCCGCGTTATTAATTAACCAGTCGATCTGAAGCGTATTGTCATGACAAAACTGCTCGATTAGCAGCGGCGCACTGGGCTCGGCAAGATCAGCAACCAGGGTTTTCACCGTTACGCCAAACTCCTGGTGCAGCGAGGCCGCAAGGGTCTGAAGGCGCTCGCCGCGACGAGCCACTAATAACAAATTCGAACCTTTTGCCGCTAGCTGCCGCGCGAACTCAGCACCTAGACCCGCCGATGCGCCCGTCACCAAAGCGTAACCCTGCGTCATGCCCTACTCCTGCGTGATCAATTTATGAGCCCGTAGTACTGGGTTTTACGGCATAACCCGCCCGAGGAAAATGAACGTGCACCGCACCAAAGTCATCGGTTTGCCGTGCAACGACATAACGCTCGGCGGTCACTGTGAGCAATTGGCCCGTAACAGGAACCTGTCCATAATCAGTGGGCGCTATATTCACCTGCTGATTGAGATACTCGTGAGGGTCAGACGGAGGTAGCGGTCGAGGTTCCGACTGTGCGGCCACTTTAAAAGCATCAGCGGGATCGAGTTCACATCGCTCGCCATACCCAAGTGCCAACATCGCCGCGTACCAGCGGTTTAAATGTGTGAGTGCCTCGGGCAATACCGTCTCAAAAAAGTCCGCCTTAAATTTGACCGGATGTATGGCCGCGAAATCGGCGTAGCCTGGATTTTCGCCATCAAGAAACTCCTGACCAGCAAGGATCGCATCCATGTCTGAGAAAAACGTTGAGATCACGGCAGCAGCCCGTTTTCCTGAGGGTGGACGAATGGTCGCACCTTTCATCATGCCCGAGCGGTCTTTAAAAAACCGATAGGTCTCTCGGACACCAAACTTAGCTACAAGCGAGGCCAACACTTTCAAGGGTGACTCGCTGGAGATTACCGAAAAGAAGACATCGCCCTGAGCATGGGCCACTAAAGCCCTGGTGTCGTCACTCAGAGAATCAGGCCGCAGTGCTGAACGATCAGTTTCCCTGGCAATTTCAAGTGCGATTAATGCGGTATCACAAAACAGATCGGCGCCCTTCTGAGCAACCGGTATACGCCGATATCCTCCAGTCAGTGGGTCGAGATTAGGGCGAGGGGGCATAGGTGGGGAGATAACGGAGTGCCAACGCAACCCCGTATAGCCAAACATCAAGCGTATCTTTTCAGCGTAAGGCGAGGCCTCGTAGTGGTGTAACACCCACTCCTTGTTTATGTCGGTCATTTTTTTTCCGTTTGTTTTGGCGTCAATTTAAAAATGCGTGTTCCGCGAAGTTACTAATCTAGCATGACCACATTAAGACCAAAGAACAGCAAGTGGGCGAAAACCACGCCCAGGGTCAGGCGCACGCGCATAGCAGAGTACCAATTGCGGGTCTCTTGGGTACGCCTCTCATACCAAAGCAAAGCGAGGTACCCGAGCATGAGTAACAGCACAGCCAAAACCACTTGCGCGGTCAGGACACTCGCAACAGCAAAAATGACGAGGCCATTACTGACTAATAAATGCCAGTGCTGGTCGTTATCTGGCAATCGCCGAGCGTGCCCCCAGAGCGCTCCGGACAGGAAACAAAGAATCGCCAGAGAATAAATGACAAATCCTTGAACCGACAAAGCTCTGGGGTAGTCTTGCAGAAAAGCGACACCGAATAACGAAAAATAAAACGGTGTAAGCCCCGCAAAGCCTAGCAGTTGAGTCGTTAACTGGGGTCGCATTCAATCTCGGTGTCTGGGTGGCGAATAATGGTGAGCAGAATTTCACCGACTGCCACGCCGAATTTTGTCATCTGCGACTGATTGACCACTACATGCTCGCTGATACGGTACATCCGATCGTCGACGCGAACATCGATAGTACTGTCCTCTAGCTGGATCCGCAGGGTGTAATCGAGCAAGAACGCGCTGCCGTTCCAACGTCCTATGCCCTCTCCGACAACATCCCCGGCTGTGGCAATAAAGGTTCGGTTGTTATCGGGCGTGAGCGTCCATATGCGTTTTTGGACCTCACCATCGTCGAAAACAAAATCTTCGTCCAATGTGCCAACGCCATCCTGCCAACACGCACTGATATCCGCGTTGAACTGCCGTATTGCGCCACCGCGACGGTCTCTGACAACTCCGTGTGCCGTCAAGAAGCCGTTAAAAAATTCCTGGGGTTGCAGTTCTGGCCCGTCGATTTTGTGGTCTTTCAAATCGGCAGAGCCACAGCCCGCTAACAAAAGCGTCGCGACACAGCCTGCCACTGCAAGCCGAATGCTCTGGGAGGAAAAAAAACCCC
>QXYP01000313.1:0-5050 GCA_009886815.1 Halieaceae bacterium | reverse complement strand
CGGCCGCGTGGGCCGGGGAGAAAAAACCATCTGGGGGAAGATGGCCTAAAACTATCGCAAGACATACTGGGACCAACCCTGTGGTCGTTCCAATGCGTTTTGTACGACCCCCTTTTACGTCTGGATCACCCAAAGTTTAATGCCCGTAAAATCCCCAAAAAGCACAGCAATTTCCATGCAAATTTAACGGCTTAAAACATCAGATTTGGCCCTTTAATCGCAACGCTGGCGACGCCACAGAGGATTTCCAGGGAGGGCGCAACGATCCTGATGGCGCTGCCATCGTGATGACAAACGTTGCGACCAACACACAGAGTCATAACTCAGCGAGTCAGACGGTTTTAAAAGCGTGTAAAGCGCTCATTACCTGGCCTTACCGACCTGTGCCTATGACGTACAGCACCCGCCAAAGGCCCAAGACATGAGTGAAACGTCCACGAGTGCCATAAAACGGCTAGAGCCTTGCAACCCGCTAAAAAGAAAAATAAGGAGCTGCCCTTACAACTCCTAGGACCACAATATTTGTACCAAAACAGCCTTTACCTACAGAGATACAATGCCTTATTGCAGCAACAGAAGAAAAAATGTGAGCTATTAGCTAACTTTTATAGCTTTTTAAATAATAGTTAGAACCAATGAACCCTCGACAGGCCCCCTGCCTTCTGGTTTTATTTGAGCTGTGCAGACCTACGCAAACGAACTTCAAAACCAATCTGCAAAGCGTCAATCGCAGCAGCTTGGCCCTCGACCCCCCGGTGGCATGCCCCTTTGAGGCGCGCGCACCCAGCTCAGGCCTGCCGGCTATTCTTCTTCAGGTTCCCTTATTTGCAACTCATATCCGTTGGTTTTTTCGGCCAACCGTGGTTATCCATAGTTAGGAGATCAAACGATGCGAAGATCGAAACGCGACATGCTGAAACGTGCTTTTGAGCGTGGCTACCAAATCGGACTCTCTGGACGCTCCCGTGAAACCTGTCCACACGGCACTGGCCCCCACAAACTCAGTTGGTTGCAGGGCTGGCGCGAGGGTCGAATTGACCAATGGGAGGGCTTAACCAACATTACCGCCTGCCATAAGCTGTCCGGCTTTTAACTGAAACCTAAACCAAGAGCCACCCCACGCCTCTTGGCTGGGGTGATTAGGCACAAAGATCGGTGATTTTGCGGCTTTCGGGTCGCTTGAGATGAACTCACAAGACTTGTTTTTGTCATAGCAGGACCCATATCCTTTGGATACCTGAGACAGAGCGCTTTCCGTGACTTCGACACCCCTACAACAACTTGAGCAATGGTTGTCTGGCCAAATTATTGGTCAGCACGATCTTATCCACAAATTATTGATTGCATTGCTGGCTGATGGACACCTACTTGTTGAAGGTGCTCCCGGTCTCGCTAAGACCCGTGCAATAAAACAAATGTCGGAAGGGATAGAAGGCGGCTTCCATCGTATTCAATTTACCCCCGACCTACTGCCAGGCGATATCACCGGCACCGACATTTTTAGGCCGCAGCAAGGAACCTTTGAATTCCAACAGGGCCCTATCTTCAACAACCTGATCCTAGCCGACGAAATCAACCGAGCGCCCGCAAAAGTGCAATCTGCGCTGTTGGAAGCCATGGCAGAACGTCAAGTTAGCGTGGGGACGCGCACCTACCCCCTACCCGATATGTTTTTGGTTATGGCGACCCAAAATCCTATTGAGCAAGAAGGAACCTACCCCTTACCCGAGGCTCAACTTGATCGATTTTTAATGCAGGTAAACGTGTCTTACCCAGATGCTGAGGCAGAAACACGTATTCTGAAGTTGGCAAGGCGTGAAGCCAGTGGAACAACCCCTGCACCACCGCAGCCACTCACCCAGGAAGCCGTCTTCAAAGCACGTCAGGCGGTTTTGTCGGTGCACATGGCTGAAGCCGTTGAGGCTTACATTGTTCAGCTGGTCATTGCTACCAGAGAACCCGGGGCCTACGACAATGAACTTTCCGACTGGCTAGAGTTTGGAGCCAGTCCCCGGGCAACCATTGCCCTTGATCGCTGTGCTCGCGCCAATGCTTATTTACACGGAAGAGACTATGTGAGCCCCGATGATGTTCAAGCCGTGGTCACCGATTGCCTCAAACACCGACTCATACTGTCTTTCGAAGCAGAGGCGGCGGGAGTGACTCGGGCGCAGGTTATCAACCGACTGCTTGAGACCGTAGCGGTAGGCTGAGCGTGAAACTCCAGCAGCACCAAGCACCTCACGGGGCAGATATTGACAGCAGTGCGCTGATTGCCACGCGTTTTTCTGCGCGTTTTCTTGATGTCACTAAAGCAAGTCGAGCACTCGCTAATTTGGCGGGTGCTAAGCGCTCTTATCGAAGAGGTCGCGGCGTCGAGTTTGATGAGGTGCGACAGTACACCGCAGGTGATGACGTTCGTGCTATCGACTGGCGAGTGACCGCAAGATCGGGAGAACCCCATACCAAACTGTTCCACGAAGAGCGAGAACGCCCAGTGCTGATCGCACTCGATCTTCGGCGCACCATGCGTTTTGGCTCGCGCAATTGCTTTAAATCTGTGTTGGCGGCCCATACCGCCAGTTTACTTTTGTGGTCAGCACTCGACCGTGGCGAACGCGTGGGGGGAATGGTGGTGTCGGGTAACCGAGCAGAAGACATTAGACCCGCCAGATCAAAACACACCGTACTGGCCATTATTCGCGAAATGGTTCGCTGTGATAAAAACAACAGCGATATCGAGCCACTAGACCTCGCTGAACAACTCAAACAAATACAACGTATTGCAAGACCCGGCAGTGCCCTATTTCTCATTAGCGATTTTCACGACGGATTGAATCCGGGGGTGCTGCAAACGTTACGTCGCCTAGTGCAGCACGTGCAGATCACCGGGGTAATGATCAGCGATCCACTCGAGCGCAACTTGCCCACGGCGGGCCGCTATGTGGTCAGTGACGGTGCAGGACGCAGCGCCTTAGATACGGGCAATCGAAAGTTGGTGGCGCAGTTTAGCGCCGAGTTTGATGCGCATGCACAAGCACTACGTGACGCCTATCAGGGGCTGCGAATACCCCTAATTTCCATAAGCACTGATCAGCTGCCGCTGACAGTACTGCAACGCTACTTTCCTCCGCACTAAGACATGATGAATACGGCTCAACTGCTTGATCAACTAGCCCCCTTACGCGAGCCAACCGCCATCGGCTGGTGGCCATTGGCAGCGGGATGGTGGCTGATTGTAATCATTGCGGTTTTGCTCATTGGAATTTTGAGCACTGCCTTATTGAAGCTATGGCGAAAAAATCAATACCGCAGGATCGCCACCCGTCAACTTAAGGCACTCCAAGCACACGACAGGCCCACCGTTGAACAAATCAATCGACTATTAAAGGCAACTGCGCTGCGCACCTGGCCAGAGCGAGAGGTTGCGGCACTGCACGGTGCCCAGTGGCTAAGCCGACTCTGTTATAGCGCGCCAAAAGCTGGGGATGTTTGGGTGCAGTCATTAGAGCAGGTTTACCGCGCGCCCAGTGCCCCTGCACCTGACGAACTGCTGTTGGGCGCCGCGCTATGGATTCGCCACCACAGCGCCCATCGAAATGGGGAAGCAGCATGATTGAGCTGGTTTACCCCTGGCTACTTTTATTGGCTCCCCTACCTGTCATCATGCGCTTTATGCGGGCTGACAGTCGTTCGGAGGAAGCGGCATTAGAAGCACCCTTTGCCGATCGCTGGCGACAACTCGCCGGCACCTCTGCATTGGGCTTTCAAGGTAGCCCGGTTAAACTTTTGGTACTCACTTTGATTTGGCTAAGCCTGGTCATGGCGGCTACGCGTCCGCAATGGGTAGGAGAGCCAATAGAGCTCGCAAATTCAGGTCGCGACTTACTGCTCGCGATTGATCTGTCGGGCAGCATGCAAATTGAGGACATGCAGGTTGGCAACAGCCTGGTCTCCCGGATCATCGCCGTCAAAGCTATCGCCGCAGACTTCACCAGTCGAAGAAGCGGGGACAGAGTGGGCCTGATCCTCTTCGGCACTCGGGCCTATGTACAAGCGCCCCTCACCTTCGATATTAAAACTGTTAAACAATTCATTGAAGAAGCTCAACTTGGTTTTGCTGGTGAAGATACCGCCATCGGTGATGCACTCGGGTTAGCGGTTAAGCGCCTGCGTGAGCGTCCCGCAGACTCCCGGGTTCTCATCTTGCTCACCGATGGTCAAGATACGGCAAGTACCGTTGACCCTATGGAAGCGGCAGCACTGGCTTCCGAGATGAGTGTCAGAATTTATACCATCGGTATCAGTCGGCGGTTGGGGACTTCGAGTAATTCATCAGGTGAAGTTGATGAGGCGTTACTCACAGCCATTGCCCAAGCAACGGGTGGACGTTACTTCCGGGCTAGGACACCTAAGGAACTGCAGGATATATATCAAGTTCTGGATGAGCTAGAACCCGTGGAACAGGAGAAATCGACATTCAGACCCATTGAATCCATGGCCTGGGTTCCCACCTCTATCGCATTTTGGCTAGCCCTATTATTGATTGCACTTACAACCTGGCCGCACCTGCATTTGCGTCCCGTCACCAAGAAGCAACAATATGATTGACGACGGATTTAATCTATTGCGGCCACAGGCATTTTGGTTGCTGGTTGCCCTACCACCTGCCCTTTTTATGCTTTGGCGCTCGGTCCAGACATCAGCGAGTTGGGCTAAGGTGATAGACCCACATCTTTTGCCGCATCTGATGTCTAGCACCGTAAAGAACGCCAAACGATTGGGACATTGGTGGACCCTTATCTGGCTCATTCTGGCGATAATAACCGTGGCCGGGCCCAGCCTGCAGAAAATTGAAATACCTGTTTTTCAGCGCGCCGATGCGTTGGTCATTGTTCTGGACCTCAGCGCATCAATGAATGCTGCCGACATCCAACCCAGTCGAGCCCAGCGGGCCAAACAAAAAATCCTTGATCTACTCGCCCAGCGCAATGAGGGTGTAACAGGGCTTGTCGTCTACGCTGGAGACGCTCATGTGGTGGCCCCACTG
>QXYP01000312.1 GCA_009886815.1 Halieaceae bacterium | reverse complement strand
TGCAATGCAGTGGTCAATGTCTAGAGTGGAGGTTAGCGCCATTTTTTTACAATCACTTCGGTACCCTGGCCGGGAGCGCTATTAACGTGAAAGTCGTCCATGAGTCTCTTGGTGCCCGGCAGGCCAACACCCATTGTTCCCCCGGTGCTAAAATTGTCTGTCATGGCGTGGTTAATATTCTCAATGCCAGGGCCCGAGTCCTTGGCCAAGACTTCTATGCCAACATCAGAACCTTGTTGTATTGTCTTAAAGCTGAGGTGGCCGAAATCGGCGTATTTAACGATGTTTTGTGCGAGCTCACTCACAGCCGTTGCTATGGTGTACTGATCAGCAATCGAGAATCCTAAATCCCGGGCAAAGTTCTTCGCATCTAAGGCCGCATACGCAACGTCGGACGTCTCTGAGATTTGGAGTTTTACGGCATTTCTCACTATTTTTTTAATCCCGCTCGAAAAAACTTCTCCAGAAAGTACTTAAGTCTCTAATGAGGCTAATACTGTGCCCATCGCTGGGGCAGCGTCTGCTTCCAGCTGTTCGCCGGTGTTTGTGTCTGCTTCAGAAGCAATCTGTGTGTTTTGAGTGAGTATTTGTAAGGCATCCTCAAGGTGCATCGCCGTGGCGATTGCGTCACAGTCCAACTGTAAATCAATGATTGAGGCAACTGCCCCAGGGTTGAGTCCGGTCAAGACCGAAGGCACACCCATCACTTCAATCATTCGGGTCGTGTTAATAAAAATAGTCCATAGTGCGCTATCAATGATCTGCACCCCTGCGAGATCAATCACGACCCCGTGAACGGGCTTTTCATGAATTCTATTGAGAATTTGCTGCTGAATACTTTGCGCCGCTCCCTGAGACAGTTCCTCTTGAACAGGGACAATCAGGCAGCCTTGTGTTTCATGCATGGTAATTCGATGTGGCTGTGACGAACGGCTCATGAGTAAGGTCCTAATTCACAGCTTTTCAGGCGTCTACGTTGATCTGTTGAAGCTTCATTCCCAAATTAGCTAGGGAAAAACTCACCCCGTCTTTGAGTGTTGCTTGGGTCTGAATATCACCCAGGTCGATACCTAAGTTAACCAATGCTTGTGATATCTCGGGGGAGATGCCCGTGACAATCGAGGTGCATCCCATAAGCCGAGTTGCTTTGGTTATTTGAATAAGATGGTTGGCAACGGCACTGTCAACAGCGGGTACGCCCTGAATGTCTAAGATGAGCAGCTTGGCCTGATAATCCAAGATTTTTTGTAAGGCGGTTTCCATAATCAACTGAACCCGCTTGGAGTCCACCAAACCCACTACAGGTAACAGAAGTATGTTGTCCCATAGTTGCATGACCGGCGTGGACATTTCCATGATCAGTGCTTGCTGCTTTTCCCGTTCATTTTCCATGCGCCTTTGCTTGGACACGTCGTCAGCAACTTTTAGCACCCGAACCGGCTCATTCTTCAGGTTAAAGATGGGGTTGTAGGTGGCACGTATATGAAGCTCACGCCCATTTTTCCCAATACGTTTGAACTCGCCGCGCTGGAAACTCCCTGATCGTAGGTTGGCCCAAAAATCTGCGTATTCAGCACTTTCTGAGTAGGCATCATCACAGAACATGCGGTGATGCTTGCCCTTAACTTCATCTAATGAATAGCCAATGATATTGAGGAACGTTTCATTGGCGGTAATAACGGTACCGTCCATATCAAATTCAATTGTGCCTTGGGACAGGTCAATCGCCGTCACTTTCCCCTGTGCTTCGGCAGTTTCCAACTTCAGTGCCGTGACATCAGATGCGATCTTAATAACCTTAAAAGGCTGCCCATCGTTGTTAAGAATGGGGTTGTAGGAAGCTCGGATATACACGGCATCACCGTTTTTTCCGAAGCGGATGTATTCACCGGTGTCGAATTCACCCTGGTTCATCTTGTCCCAGAAAGCCTTGTACTCGGCGCTCTCACTGTAAGTTTCTGAGCAAAATAGGCGGTGGTGTTTGCCCTGTATTTCCGACAGTGAGTAACCCATTAGGTTCAGGAAAGTTTCATTGGCAGTGATAATAGTGCCGTCCATATTGAACTCAATGATGCCCTGGGACTTTTGGATGGCAGCAACTAAAGCATCATTTTGATCTGTATTTTCGGGAGTACTCATAGTGAAATTCCTTACGCTTTATGTGCAGTTGTCTGGTAGAGGCATTGGCTGAGTTTCATTCTTTCAACAAATGAAACCCGGCGGTTTGTTGGGTCTTTTTTTGGAAGGCAATGCATTTAATGAGGCCCTGTCCAAGTGTCTAAAAAAGCGAGAAGGTCTTCATTTTTCATGGGCTTTGCGCAATAAAATCCCTGCACGGTATGGACACCCAAAGACGCTAGGAGATCCCAATCCTCGCGATTTTCTGCACCCTCGGCGACGATATCCATTTTCAAGCTTTTAGCCAGCGTCACACTTGACTCGAGTATGGCTCTCGCACCGGCGTTCTGGGCCGCACCGTAAACAAAGGCGCGATCAATTTTCAGCTCACTGAAGGGGATGCGCTTCAGCTGCTCCATCGAGGCATTACCGGTACCAAAGTCGTCGATTGACAGCGCAAACCGTTTCATACGCAGTCGCATTAGCGTTTCCAATATGCCTAGGGCGTTGTCCATGACCTGAGTCTCAGTGACTTCTAGCACTACGTTGGCTAGATCCATGCCTTCGTTCTGTGCAGTTTCAATGAGAAAGTCCGTAAAATCTGGGAGCGTGAAGGAATTGACCGATATGTTGACCGAGACTTTCATCGTAATGCCTTGGGCTAGCCAGTCGCCCGCTTGCTGCATGGCCTTTTTGTAAATGGCGCAGGTTAGGGCGTCGATATGTCCGGTTTGCTCGGCGAGGGGAATAAATGCCCCGGGACCCAAGAGGCCTCTCTCCGGGTGCATCCATCGCGCTAGTGTTTCAACCCCGGTCACCTCACCGGTAGCGATACTGACTTTGGGTTGGTATACCAAGAGTAGCTGGTCTGAATCCATACCATTGATCAGTTCGGTTTCCGAAATACCTTCCTGATGCCAGTTACTTTGTTTAGCGGCTGTCGCGGGTTGGAATGTATTGAGAAGATTACTGAGGGCGTCGGGCTTTAACGGTTTAGGAATTACGCCCAAGATGTTTAGGTTGTGGGCTGCGGCCAGATCTTTTGCGGTTTCTAGCATGCGTTCATCTTCACCGCTTAACAAAATCATGCCGGCGCTGACATCTTTATCGGCGGCGTGGCGCATAAAGGCTATGCCATCCATTTCGGGCATGTTCAAATCGCAGATGATCACATCAAATGGCAGTGCCGCGTTGTCTATTTCATCGAGTGCAACTAAACCGTTGCTCGCTGTAACCACGTCATCAAGGCCAAGCTTAGCTAATATTCTGACCGTGAGTTTAAGTACAAAGGCTTCGTCATCGACCACCAGGATCTTGAGTGATGAAACATCCATCTTTTTCTTCACCTTATCGTTATTAGGGTTGGGGAGTTTTCAGACTTGGGGGCCCGTTAACTGATGGGAGGTCGTTTTATCCTTTGGCGACCTGACAACGTGCGGTAGATCACATTATAAGCCTCGGATTTAC
>QXYP01000311.1 GCA_009886815.1 Halieaceae bacterium | reverse complement strand
CAATCCATTCCTTTCAACGTAAACAGCCCTGAATCGGGTTTGCTTATCCACCGCGATACGTTGTCTAAGCCTAATCCCAGTTATAGAAAAGGGCAGTCGCCCTTTGTACGAGAGGCCGACAGCGCTTTAGAGGCATACAGAAAGGGTGATCTTAACGCCGTACTCAAAAGTGAAATTAAAGGCTGGATTCGGGCGACCCTGCCAACCGGGCGCTATCAGCTTACTCGCCTCGCTGAGCGCATGCATTGCGATAAACGCACGCTGCAGCGTCGCTTAGCCCGGGACTTGGGCGTTACCTTTCAAAGTTTGCTCGACGAATCTCGGGATGAGGTTGTGTTGCCCATGCTACGCAGCGGGGTGTTTTCCGTGAACTTGATTTCGAATCACGCGGGATTTTCAAACACGGGCAACTTTTCGCGTTATTTCTCCCAGCGTTTTGGTTGCTCCCCTTTAAGCTGGTGTGCAGAACAGGAGTCCCGTTAGCCGTAGCTCGTGATTTAGCGCGGACGGGCATGGCGTTACTGTGGGTTACCGTAGTTTGGTTATAGCGTTTTGTTGTAGTGTTTTGTCACATCGCTCAACGACGTGGTTCTGATGACATTGCCGTGGTTATCTAGCTGGTCTGCGAGCAGTCCATCTGCGGCGTACAGGCTAAAATACACCAAGGCGCCCTGAGGCCCTCCCCATTCTCGATGGACCTCATCGCCCTCAGCGAAGGACCGGTGCCCCTTCGGTCTTACCCACGAGTCAATGACCTTACCATCGACGTAGTCGGCTACATTCAGCTCGCCTTGCAAAATGATTGACGTTGTTTCTGCGCGATGGCGATGAAAGTGGCAGTGCGCATTGGGCTCCCATCGGTAGAGCATTTCTATACGGCCACTGTTGCTCACCGATAGTACTGAGCTCCAGTAGTCGATAATGGGCTGACCCGCGACGGTTTCTTGATGGTGATGCCACTGAAATTGATCGATATCGAGCAGATTCAAAATTATTTCCTACTGGATGACTCTTTAGAGCGTAAATTATCGAGTCTTTATAAAGTTGTCATCACTGTTTGCTGAAGATCAATGGTCTTGTCGTGAAAAGATAGGCGCAGGCTAGAAAATTCATACTCAGGCCCTACATTACGGGTTGGTGTGACGGCTGGAATTCGCTGCTTTTTGTTAATACTCACAGCAACTAGGGGTCGCGGGTGCCTGACTTTAGGGTGACCCGTGGCGAAGGCGTTGCCTGCTGTGTGCACTAACTGGCTGAAACCCCCTGGTTACTGCATTTTAGGGGCCAGTGATTTATACCAACTAGGCATCTTGAGCTTGGTTGCGCTTGCCTGTACTATCCGCGCTCTTTACTAACTGGAGATCGAGGGTATTAAGAGCGACAGCAAGAGCAAGAAAGCCATTACAAATGAGCAAATTACGGCCCCTCAGGTGCGTCTGGTTAGTGCAGAGGGCGAGCAGGTAGGCATTGTATCTATCGCCGAGGCCCAGGCAGCTGCTGAAGCAGCAGGCATGGACCTGGTCATGATGGCAGAGTCGGATCCGCCAGTCTGTAAGGTTATGGACTACGGAAAGCACATCTTTGAGGCTAAAAAGCAGAAAGCTGCGCAGCGTAAAAAGACCAAACGAATCCAAGTTAAAGAAATGAAATTTCGTCCAGGGACGGACGAAGGGGACTATCAGGTAAAACTACGCAACCTGGTACGTTTCCTTGAAAACGGCGATAAGGCCAAAGTCACCCTACGTTATCGCGGGCGTGAAATGGCTCATCAGGAAATCGGCATGGAGCTACTCAAGCGAGTAGAAGCCGATCTGAGCGAACTCGGCAGTGTTGAGCAGTTTCCAAAAATGGAAGGTCGACAGCTGACGATGGTTATTGCACCTAAGAAGCGGGGTTAATGGCCAGTGAATGCCTCTGGCCCCGATCAATGAAAAACTCGCCTGCGTAAGCGGGCCAAATGCGGAGTTGTATCCATGTCCAAAGCAAAAATTCACAGTGGTGCCGCCAAGCGGTTTAAAAAAACGGCCGGCGGTTATAAGCGCAAAAGCGCTCATAAAAGCCATATTCTTACCAAGATGACGACCAAGCGTAAGCGTCAGCTGCGCGGCACATCTATGGTTGATCAGGCAGATAAAGTGCTGATCGATCGTATGCTTCGTGCGAAATAACCGTCCTCATCACTTGGAGTAAAAGACTATGGCTCGTGTAAAACGTGGTGTGACGGCTAGACGTCGTCACAAGAAAATCTTAAGCAAAGCGAAAGGGTATTACGGAGCGCGCTCACGTGTGTTTCGAGTAGCCAAGCAGGCAGTCACCAAAGCAGGTCAGTACGCTTATCGTGACCGTAGGCAACGCAAGCGTCAGTTCCGTGCACTCTGGATTACCCGGATCAATGCGCAGTCTCGTGCGAATGGCTTGACTTACAGCAGACTGATCAATGGTTTGAAGAAGGCAGACATAGCGCTGGATCGACGTGTTCTGGCCGATCTGGCAGTGCATGACAAGGCTGCATTTGCAGCGGTTGTAGAGCAAGCGCGCTCAGCTCTAGCTGCTTAATCAGAAACCTGCGTCTTGCGGGTCTGACTGAAGTATCCTACGAGGGAAGGAGCACTTGCTCCTTCCCTTTTTTATGGTCAGAACTGGCCGGCGTTTGCATACGGTAGAGATTGAAAGCATGGAATCCCTAGAGGCAATAAAATCAGCGGCGATAGTCGCAGTAGGGCAGGCATCAACACCTCAGGAGCTAGAGCAGCTTCGGGTGGAGTACTTGGGTAAAAAGGGTGCGCTGACAGCACTGTTGAAAACCCTGGGAGGGCTGTCTGCCGAGGAACGTCCAAAAGCGGGTGCTCTCATCAACGCGGTCAAGCAAGAGCTCTCAGAGGTGCTTAACGCGCGAAAAGCGCAGCTTGAGCAAGCGGTTTTGCAGCAAAAGCTAGAGGCCGAGAAGATCGATGTCACATTGCCGGGTCGCGGTGTCGATATGGGTGGCTTGCATCCGATTACCAGAACCATTCAACGCGTCGAGGATTTTTTTACAGGTATGGGCTTTAGTGTCGCTGAGGGTCCAGAAATTGAGGACGATTATCACAACTTCGAAGCCCTTAATATTCCAGCCCATCATCCCGCTCGCGCTATGCACGATACGTTTTATATTGATGACACGCATGTGCTTCGTACTCACACTTCGGGTGTGCAGATTCGAACCATGGAATCCCGCGAGCCGCCGTTAAGGATTATTTGTCCGGGGCGAGTTTATCGCTGCGATTCTGATTTAACGCATTCGCCCATGTTCCATCAAATAGAAGGTTTGCTCGTTGACGAGCGGTCCAGCTTCGCCGATCTCAAGGGCTTGCTAGAAGCGTTTATGCAGGCATTTTTCGAGCGTGATGATCTTGCCGTTAGATTTAGGCCGTCTTACTTTCCATTTACAGAGCCCTCAGCCGAGGTCGACATTCAGTGTGTAAAGTGCGGCGGTGAGGGTTGTCGAGTATGCAGCCATACGGGCTGGCTAGAGGTGTTGGGCTGCGGCATGGTTAATCCACGGGTCTTCGAAATGTCGGGCATCGATACCGAGCGATTTACAGGCTTTGCTTTCGGGTTAGGTGTTGAGCGTTTAGCCATGCTGCGCTATGGCATTGGTGATTTGAGGCTTAACTTTGACAACGATCTGCGCTTTTTAAGCCAGTTTCAGTAGGGGACGCAAACCATGATTTTTTCCGAACAGTGGTTGCGTGAATGGGTTAATCCCAATTTATCGGCTGAAATGTTGGCGGAGCAGCTGACGATGGCCGGCTTGGAGGTTGACGCCGTAACACCCGTTGCAGGGTCTTTTGAGGGGGTTGTTGTGGCTGAGATCGTATCAGCCGAGCAGCACCCTGATGCCGACAAGCTGCGCGTTTGTACTGTCAATGCGGGCGAGGAGACAGTGCAAATTGTTTGTGGTGCACCCAATGCCCGGGTGGGGTTGAAAGCCCCGCTGGCACGCCTTGGTGCAGTCCTTCCCGGCAATTTTAAAATTAAAAAGGCCAAGTTGCGGGGGCTAGAGAGTCAGGGCATGTTGTGCGCCGCGGCAGAGCTTACCCTCTCGGAAGAGAGCGACGGGCTACTTGAGCTTGCCTCTGATGCCCCGGTTGGGCAGGACCTGCGTGATTATTTGGCGCTCAATGACGTGACCCTTGAACTTGGCTTGACGCCTAACCGCGCTGATTGCCTGGGTATTGCGGGTATAGCGAGGGA
The DNA here is from genome assembly GCA_009886815.1 of Halieaceae bacterium. Taxonomy (GTDB): domain Bacteria; phylum Pseudomonadota; class Gammaproteobacteria; order Pseudomonadales; family Halieaceae; genus Luminiphilus. The sequence continues at coordinate 2,614 of QXYP01000311.1, read as the reverse complement.
TGTAGCCGTTCTCAATCAGTTAATGGCCTGCGAACCTCCCGTAGAGCCCGTTCAGCCAACTATTGATACCACTTTTCCGGTGGAAGTGAAGGCAAGTGCACAATGTCCAAGGTATCTGGGCAGGGTTATTGAGAATGTCGATCTTACTGCGACCACGCCCTTGTTCATGGCTGAGCGACTGCGGCGCTCGGGACTCCGCACGATTGATCCTGTTGTTGATGTGACCAACTACGTCATGCTGGAGCTGGGTCAGCCGTTGCATGCGTTTGATTTTAACGAATTGTCCGGCGGTATAGTTGTTCGTGAGTCGATGCCCAATGAGTCCATGACCTTACTAGATGGATCGGAGATACAGCTAACCGAGGGTACCTTGGTGATAGCCGATCATCAGCGCCCCTTGGCACTCGCTGGCATCATGGGCGGCGTCAATAGTGGTGTGACCTCTGCGACCCGCGCTATTTTTCTAGAAAGTGCTTTTTTTACGCCAACCTTAATTGCCGGTCGAGCGCGAGGCTACGGACTGCATACTGATGCGTCGCATCGTTACGAGCGTGGGGTCGATTGGCAGTTACAGCGACGCGCCATTGAGCGGGCGACCGAACTGCTGCTGGAAGTGACAGGCGGCAGCGCTGGCGCTATTACCGAGATCGTTAGCAATGAACATCTGCCAGGGCAGTCGACTCTGGTCTTACGGGCAGAGCGTATTGAGCGAGTGTTAGGTTTAGCCATGCCGGAAGACGAAGTCACGCGCATCCTGCAGGGTCTGGGTTTTGATGTGACTTACGACGGCTCAAGTTCTTGGTCTTGTATTGCACCCAGCTGGCGCTTTGACATGAGTCAAGAGGTTGATTTAATCGAAGAGCTGGCCCGTGTTCATGGCTACAACCGGTTGCCCTCTAGCCATATCGAAGCAAAGCTTCAGGTCACCCCGGTTAGTGAGTCACAAAGATCACTGCGCACACTGCGACAGGGGTTGGTGTCGCGAGGCTTTCAGGAGGCAATTACCTTCAGCTTTGTCGCGCCCGAGCAGCAGGCGGTGTTTTGGCCCGAGACCAACGCAATAAAGGTAAAGAACCCCATTTCCAGTGAAATGTCGGAAATGCGCTTAGGCTTGCTTGCGGGGCTGGCAGGAGCTGTTGCACACAATGTTAAGCGCCAAAATTCTCGAGTGCGCTTGTTCGAGACGGGAAGTCGTTTTACCCCGGGGCAGCCCTATGCGGAACAAGCGATGCTGGCCATGGCAATGTCGGGTACGAAGGCCACAGAGAACTGGGCGAATGACAATAGCCGATCTGATTTCTTTGATATGAAGGGGGAGATCGAACAAATGCTGAGTCCTACGGGTGCTGAGGTCGGGTTTAGCACGGCCTGTCATGCTGGCTTGCACGATGGTCAAACGGCAAATGTCTCCGTCAATGGAACAGTGATTGGCTTCTTGGGTACTGTGCACCCTTTAGCGGCGCAGCAACTCGACATACCACCCCACACGGTGTTTGCCGAGCTCGATCTGAACGCAGTGCGTCAGGGGCGCATTCCGAGTTATGAGGATATATCGCGCTTTCCGGAAACCCGTCGAGACATAGCGGTGGTCGTTGCTCGCAGTCTTGAGGTTGGTGCGCTGCTGAGTGCTGTTCGTGAAATAGCGGGGGCGACGCTGGCAGATTTAAAACTTTTCGATATTTATACCGGCAGCGGTGTAGGCGAAGATCAAAAAAGTGTGGCCATGGGTTTGACTTTCAGAGACAGCTCGCGCACTCTTGATGATGAGGAAGTGTCCTCAATTGTTAATCAAGTCATTGATTTTCTGAAAGAAAAATTCAATGCCGAGTTGAGAGCATAGCGAGAAATCATGTCTGCGCTGACTAAATCTGAAATGGCCGATAAGCTCTTTGAAGAGCTTGGGCTCAATAAGCGTGAAGCCAAAGAGCTGGTAGAACAGTTTTTTGAAGAGATTCGCATTTGCCTTGAGAACAACGAACAAGTCAAATTATCAGGCTTTGGGAATTTTGACCTCAGAGACAAGCGTCAGCGACCGGGAAGAAACCCGAAAACGGGCGAAGCCATACCCATATCGGCCCGCAGAGTGGTCACATTTCGACCAGGTCAAAAGCTCAAGGCAAAAGTAGAGCAGGTAACTGAGTTGGGAGGATTTGATCATGCTTGAACCCACCCACAACAGTGAACTACCTCCAATTCCAACTAAGCGCTACTTCACCATTGGTGAGGTGAGTGATCTCTGTGCCGTAAAGCCACACGTCTTGCGTTACTGGGAGCAAGAGTTTCCGCAACTAAAGCCCGTGAAGCGCCGTGGAAACCGAAGATACTACCAGCGTGTCGATGTCGAAATGATTCGCACCATACGTAGCCTGTTGTACGAGCAGGGCTACACCATTGGCGGTGCTCGCCAGCGCATGACCCAAGAAGACGAGGTGCCCACACCCGTCGAGATTCAGCAGGTGGCTCGTGACTGCATTAGCGACTTATTAAAAGCTCAAGCGCTGTTAAATCCTCCGCTCTAACACTTACCACCTTGGGTTTACCCATGTATACTCTCGCCGCTTCGGGGCGTAGCGCAGTCTGGTAGCGCACCACACTGGGGGTGTGGTGGTCGCAG
>QXYP01000310.1 GCA_009886815.1 Halieaceae bacterium | reverse complement strand
GAACTGGATAAACGGATCCATGCGCTTCGAGTCTTTGGGCGCGAGATAACCTTCGGTCGAGAAATCCTTAACCGAGCAACTAAACTGGGTGCTGAAGGCATCTGTATTAAAGCTCTCAATGCTTGCCGCGCCGCTTTTCCCATCGCAGATAGCTTGCCAGCTCGATGCTACGTCCAATCCCACCGGCGTCACTGCACCAAGACCGGTTACTACCACCCGATTGCCGTTCATGAAGAGTCTCCCTCGACTAGGGGCGCCCAGAATCACGCAGCGCCAGAGACCTCAATGGATCCCGAAAAACATCTAGCTGCACAAAAAAAAAGCCGCTCGTCAGTGGTGCAGAGCGGCTCTTATTCTTTTTGTCTCGTTAGAAAACCTTAGGCAAGGTTTTCGTTGATGTAGTTGATAGCCAACTGCACCGTCGTAATTTTTTCAGCTTCCTCGTCTGGAATTTCCGTTTCAAACTCCTCCTCGAGGGCCATTACAAGCTCCACGGTGTCTAGTGAGTCTGCACCTAAGTCGTCAACGAAAGACGCCTCAGTACGAACTTCATCTTCTTTAACACCTAGCTGCTCGGCAACGATTTTCTTTACGCGATCTTCAATGCTGCTCATGGTCTGTTTTACTCTCCCAGCTTATTGATGGGCTTAAGCCCTAATTGGTTGTGGCGATTCTACCTGTAAACGCGCACAGATAGAACACAATATACGAGGGCCTGTCAGGCCATATACATGCCACCGTTTACATGAATCGTTTCTCCGGTAATGTAAGCTGCCGCATCGCTGACCAAAAACCTCACCGTTTCAGCGATTTCGACCGGTTGACCCAGGCGAGACAGCGGAATCTGATCAAGCATTAGCGTACGATTTTCCTCTGATAGCTCACGGGTCATATCGGTATCTATAAAGCCAGGGGCGACTGCGTTAACAGTGATGGCTCGAGATCCTACCTCTCGAGCGAGGGCGCGGGTAAAACCCTCGGCACCCGCTTTCGTCGCCGCATAGTTGGCCTGCCCGGCATTACCCATAGAACCCACCACAGACGTAATGGTCACAATTCGACCCCACCGCGCCTTCGTCATTCCTCTCAAGCAAGCCTTGCTAAGGCGAAAAACCGAACTCAAATTGGTATCAATAACGCTGTCCCACTCATCAGCCTTCATGCGCATGAGTATGTTGTCTCGGGTGATACCCGCGTTATTGACCAAGATTAACGGAGCACCAAAACGCTCTTTAACGGTGCTCATAAGCGCGTCAATACTGGCTTCATTGGCAACATCGAGCACCAGCCCGGCGCCCCCTTTCGGTGCGAGTCTTGCGTCAATGCTAGCTGCCCCGGCTTCAGTCGTCGCCGTACCGATCACGATCAGTTTTTCCTGTATGAGCGTATCGGCAATAGCACAGCCGATACCGCGGCTGGCACCGGTTACAAGAGCCACAGGAGGCTGGGAGTCACTCATACTTGATTCACCTCGGCTAATTCATTTAAGGCATCGGAAAATGCCTCCGGATTCTCAATGCAGTAGCAAGTTTGTGAACGATCGATGCGGCGTAGCAAACCCGCTAAAACTGTTCCCGGACCACACTCTACAAAGTCCGTGCAGCCCATTTCGATCATTGTCCCTACGCAGGAAGTCCATTGCACGGGCGCCACAACTTGCTGAACCATTAATTGCGTAATCGTCCCACGGTCTGTGTTTGGACGCGCATCGACATTACTGATTACCGGCACCTGAGCATCTGCCATGGTCACGTCGGCCAAAGCTGCATGCAGAATCTCTGCGGCGGGCTGCATGAGCGGCGTATGAAAAGGGGCGCTGACCGGTAAGGGCAGAATGCGCTTAGCGCCAGCGGCCTTAAGTGCCACCGAGGCAGCCTGCACCGCCCCGGCATGTCCCGCGATGACGACTTGGCCCGGCGAATTAAAATTGACCGCCAATACCTGTGTCGCGCTATCGACGCTTACCTCAACGCACACTGCATTGATAATTTCATCGTCAAGGCCCAAAACCGCTGCCATAGCGCCTGCCCCAACAGGCACGGCTTCTTGCATGGCCTGACCTCGCAGCCGAACGAGCTTGACCGCATCCGTAAATGCCAGGGCTTGGGCTGCTACCAGGGCTGAGAACTCCCCCAAGCTGTGTCCTGCCACAACGTGAGGCCTTTGACCTCCTCGCTGCAGCCACAGACGATAGAGTGCCACACTGGCTGTGAGAATTAGTGGTTGCGTATTGGCGGTAAGAGATTGTGACTCTGCTGGCCCCTCCTGCGCTAGGGACCACAAGTCAAGGGCGACCTCCTCAGAGGCCTCGGCAAAGGTGTCACGAATAATACTCTCGCCACCGGACATGGCAGAGAGCATACCGAGGTATTGAGACCCCTGACCGGGAAAAACAAACCCGATAGAGTCGCGCTTCATCAGTGAAGTGCTCTGTTGCTTGAGCTCTATCTCCGACACGCCTATGCCCCCCGGCTCAGAACTGGATTCAGGTTGTGGCAGAACGCGCAGCAAGCGGTTCCGCCCAACGAATCAGTCGTCAGCGCCCGTGTTGATCACTTTCTTACCACGATAGAATCCATCAGCACTCATATGGTGACGCAAACGCACTTCACCCGAAGTGGAATCGACCGTCAAAGTAGGACCCTCAAGGGCATCATGCGAGCGACGCATACCGCGGCGAGAGCGAGTTTTACGATTCTTCTGTACAGCCATAACTTCCTCCATTCGATCGAGACCACTTTCGCAGTATCGAACGTTAACTATTTGTATCGCCCTTCAATGTTTTCAGCACACTAAACGGGTTGTCTTTTTCTGGGCTTGCCTGACTTTCTGCTTCGTTTTCCCTCACCGGTGCTTGAACACCCGTTTTGGAACCACAATCTGCATCACTGTGGTAACTAAAAGTCGGCAGAGCTAATAGAAGCTCGTCTTCTACCACCTCCCAAAGTTCGATTTCAGCATCAGCCACTAGAGGCTCATACCTTGGCGGTAACTGTCCCGCCTGCTCGTCTGTCCATACAACCGCAAGCTGTGTCTCAGACGTTACTGTCTGCTCCAGCGTGCTCAAGCACCGCTGACAGGTCACCAGCACCTCTGCTGAAACCTGCAAAGCCAACACGTAGCGTGCTTCCTCATCGCGGTAAAAATCTGCATTCACCACGACGGGGTTGTTCACGGCTACAATGGCTGTGCTCAGTCGCGTGAGCCTGGCGGGGTCAACCACCCCAGCCAATGCAACTTCGCGCGCTGCCAGTGTGCGCACTTCGACCGTTTGTGGGAGTGCTCCGAGCGTCATGGCGGCGCATAATACGGAGGACCCCGCGAGGTGTCAAAGCTTAAATACTGGTAATACAAAGGATTTTTGCAAGGATAACACCGTGACTCAACGACCAGAAACACTTGTTCTTGCCTCGACATCCGTCTACCGAGCCGAGTTGCTAGGCCGCCTAGGCCTTCCATTTGATATTCAGCGTATTAACGTTGACGAAACCGGCCGCCCTTCAGAAGCCTCAGCGGCGCTGGCCCAGCGGCTTTCCGTGGATAAAGCCAAAGCGGTAACGGGAATTTCAGGGGATTATTTAAGCATTGGGAGTGACCAAGTTGCTGCCTGTGAAGATCGTATTCTGGGGAAGCCAGGCACCGAGGCTAGAGCACACGAGCAGCTAAGGTTTATTAGTAATAAGACCGTCCAATTTTTTACCGGAGTTGCTGTATGGCGCCCCCGGCTAGCGACACTTAATTTTTGCGTCGTTGAGACCCAAGTCAGTATGCGGGAGCTTTGTGATGCTGAGATCACCGCTTATATTGCTAAAGATCAGCCCTTTGACTGCGCAGGCAGTTTCAAATGGGAAGCCCTAGGCATCAGCCTTTTTCGTTCTACTGCGAGCTCTGATCCAACAGCTCTTCAAGGGTTGCCCCTGATCGAACTGGCCCAAATGCTGCGCACTGAGGGATACCGTATCCCGTAGCAGCCGAGGCTATGTCGCAGAATCTATCAGGCGCTGCAATTCTAACGGCAGTGCGGCCTGCAGCGAATAGTTTTGTTCCTCGAGTCGAAAGCTTAGGCTTGCCGCATGTAGAAATAGACGTTTGAGTCGCAGTTTTTCAGCGAGACGATCTGCCGCATCATCTGCATATTTGGCGTCTCCCAAAATGGGGAAGCCTGCATGCTGACAGTGCACCCGAATCTGATGGGTTCTTCCCGTCACGGGTTTGGCCTCCACTAAGGTCATAGAAGACCAGCGCGTAACTACCCGAAAGGTTGTCAGGGACTGACGTCCGGTCGCAGCCACCTTGACCCGCCGCTCCCCTGAAGGCAGAGCAAACTTCTCCAGAGGCGCGTCGACGCGCTTTAAATGCGCAGGCCAGCGGCCACTGACCAAACACAGGTAGCGCTTGTCCACTCCATTTGACCTTAACAAGCCGTGCAAACTGCGTAATGTTGACGCTCGGCGGGCCACTAACAATAGTCCCGAGGTATCTCGATCTAACCGATGAACCAGCTCTAAATAACGGTCGGTGTCGTACATGGCCCTTAGGGTTTCAATGAGCCCCACATTGACCCCACTCCCCCCGTGCACGGCAAGGCCGGGAGGCTTATTAATCACCAGTAAAGTGGCTTCTTCCCTAACAATTGCAGCGCGTAAGCGTGACCGCCAGCCTGCAGCTCCAGCTGCTTCTGCCTTTTCGGGAACACGTAGCGGAGGGATACGAACACAAACGCCAGCCTCAAGCCGGGTATCGGGCTTTACGCGGCCTTTATCCACTCGTACTTCGCCCTTACGAATAGCCCTGTAAATGCGCGTTTTGGGCACCCCTCCGCGCACGCGCTGGAGAAAATTGTCCAGACGTTGACCCGCCTCCTCAGGAAGGACAACCCGCCACTCGACCTTGACCTCTGTTTGCGTGTCGCTACACTTTTTTTCAGACAATTGAATCACTTAGCATTTAGTGTTAATGTCCATTTCGGTTGTGTTCCAACACACTGGTGTTTTAGGAAGGCCCGGCGAAAATTAGTTCGACCGGTGCGCCTCCCGCTCTCGGGCCGATAGAGTAGCCTGATCCGCCGCTCCCCTCCAGAAAATACTATCGAGGGCGCTGCAGCCAGCGAAAGAATACTCCCTGAAAAATTCAAACGCGCTCCTGCCTGTACCGTTACCACTCCGGGCTACTTGAGGACATCTCCCCGTCAGAGCGGGGTACGCAGAGAGCTTTTGCTAACCCGCGAATACAACGAACGCGGTGTGATTTTCTGGCTTCGTTATAACAGACGATGCCGACGGTAACATTAAACCTGTGGAGGACCCACAGGTCTGGGTCGGGCGCAAAAGCGCATAGAACCTTGTTTGTTTGCTTACCCTGCCCCGGGGTATCGCACCTGTTCGGTGGCTTCGCCCATTGGACAATGAACATGAAAAAAATGCTTATCAACGCCACGCAGCCTGAGGAAATCAGGGTTGCCTTGGTAGATGGACAACGCCTAAACGACCTCGATATTGAGAACCGCTCTAGAGGTTCCACCAAAGCCAATGTCTACAAAGCAAAAATCACCCGAGTTGAACCCAGCCTCGAAGCCGCTTTCGTAGATTTCGGCGCAGAGCGACATGGCTTCTTACCGCTGAAGGAAATCGCTCACCAGTATTATCGCAGCACAGCGCCCGAGGGCGAGGGTAAAACCCGAATCAAGGACGTCCTCAAGGAGGGCACTGAGGTCATTGTTCAGGTAGACAAGGAAGAGCGCGGAACCAAAGGCGCCGCCCTCACCACCTATATCAGCCTCGCTGGCAGGTATATGGTCTTAATGCCTAACAATCCCAAGGCAGGCGGAATATCCCGCCGCATTGAGGGCGATGACCGCAGCGAGCTGAGAGACGCCCTTTCGCAGCTCAATATTCCAGACGGCATGGGTGTCATTATTCGCACAGCGGGCGTTGGGCGTAGCCCCGAAGAGCTGCAGTGGGACCTAGATTACCTGCTGCAACTTTGGAGCTCGATCTCAACGGCATCGGATGAAAACAAAGCTCCGGTGCTGTTGCATCAGGAGAGTGATGTCATCATTCGCACCATTCGAGACTACCTGCGAGATGACGTTGACCAAGTACTTATCGATGACAAGACAGCCTGGCAACAAGCTCATGATTTCGTCACGATGGTTATGCCCAAATATACCCCGCGTATACGACACTACGAAGATTCAATCCCGCTATTTAACCGCTTTCAAGTCGAAGGACAGATAGAGAGCGCATTTCAACGGGAAGTACGACTACCATCGGGGGGCTCTATTGTCATAGACCCCACTGAAGCGTTGATCTCTATAGATATCAACTCTGCTCGCGCCACAAAGGGCTCTGATATTGAGCAAACGGCGCTACAGACCAACCTCGAGGCAGCCGATGAGGTCGCGCGTCAACTCCGCCTCAGGGATATGGGCGGCTTGGTTGTCATTGACTTCATTGATATGAATGCCAACAAAAACCAAAGAGCCGTAGAGAATCGAATTCGTGACGCCCTTGAGGTTGATCGAGCGCGTGTTCAAGTGGGAAGAATTTCACGTTTTGGCTTGCTTGAGATGTCGAGACAGCGCCTTCGACCATCGCTGGGCGAAATCAGCGCGATGGTCTGCCCTCGCTGTACCGGCAAGGGCACAATACGGGACACCAAGTCCCTCGCCCTTGCAATTCTGAGACTGCTTCA
>QXYP01000031.1 GCA_009886815.1 Halieaceae bacterium | reverse complement strand
CCGCCGCTCTCACATTTGCTAGGCATGGGGCCGAGGTTCTGTTGTTGGGTCGAACAGAGGCCAAACTGGAGGCCGTTTATGACACCATCGTGTCTGAAGGTGGTGCCGTGCCGGCAATCATCCCAACAGATCTCGCGAAAGCCGGGCACGATGCCTTGGTGGCTCTTGCCGCAGAGCTAGCAGGCTCAATTCCTAAGCTCGATGGCTTGCTTCACAATGCCAGCATTCTTGGAGATCGTAAGCCCCTCGCCCAAACCAGCGCAGCACTCTGGCACCAAATTATGCAGGTCAACGTCAATGCTGCCTTCATGCTGACCCAAGCCCTGCTACCAATGCTCGAACAAGCGCCTTTAGCATCAGTCGTATTCACCAGCTCTGGTGTGGGGCGTCGGGGGCGAGCATTCTGGGGAGGGTATGCCGTCTCCAAATTTGCCACCGAAGGGCTGATGCAGGTGCTCGCCGATGAATTAGGGGAAATCAGTAACATTCGGGTCAACAGTCTTAACCCTGGCGCCGTCAACACAGCCATGCGCCGCACCGCCTATCCTGCGGAGCCGCCCAGCACCAACCCCGATCCTGAAGCTCTCATGGAGCATTGGCTGTTTCTCATGAGTGACGACAGTCGAGATATCAATGGCAAGGCGTTAAGCGCCCAAAGCTAACCTTTACCTACGACGGCGCTGGAACCCACCCTTACCACTGGCCAAGCGCCGAACCGTCTCTTTTCCAGACTTCCTGGCAAGGCGTTCGAGCTTCGCTCGAGATTTATCACCCAGTGGCACAATAGGTTTCGCTGGCAGCTTTGCCATACCATAGAGCACCTCCACATCGCGATCGGGCAGCTCAGTCCACTCCCCTTTTTTCAACTTCGAAGGAATAAAGACTTCGCCGTAACGCACACGCTTCAGCCGCGATACTGTTAGCCCCTGAGACTCCCAAAGGCGGCGTACCTCTCGGTTGCGACCCTCCATGAGCACCACATAAAACCAGCGGTTAATGCCCTCACCGCCGCCATCTACAATGTCGGTAAATCGTGCGGGTCCGTCGTCGAGGATAACTCCAGCACGGAGTGTATCGAGTACTTCGTCAGTGGCATGGCCCATAACTCGCACCAAATACTCGCGCTCTATCGTACTACTGGGGTGCATCATTTTATGCGCCAGTTCACCGTCGGTGGTGAACAGCAGAAGTCCAGAGGTATTGAAATCTAAGCGCCCCACAACAATCCAGCGACCACCCTGCAATTCAGGAAGCGAGTCGAAAACCGTGCGTCGACCCTCGGGATCTTTACGCGAGCACACCTCGCCGACCGGTTTGTGGTACAGAAGACATCGCACCCGCTCAGTAGAGTCGAGCTCCACGGGTTTGCCATCAAGGGTTACGCGCTCTCCCGCTAACACGCGGTCGCCCAGCTTAGCCTTGCGTCCACCAATCGTCAGGCGCCCTTGCTCGATCCAGCGTTCCACTTCCCGGCGTGACCCCAGACCAATTTGTGCCAAGGCTTTCTGCAGCTTGTCACCCTTGGGGGGCTCGGGCGGCGGCTCTACAGGCCTATTACTTGGCGGGCGCTGGGCTTTGCTCATGGGGCAGCTCTCCATCGGCATGGATTTCATCGGAGGCTTGTTCTGTCGGTGACTGTTCTTTGGGGGCTGCTAGCTCTGGGGCCCCTTCCGTTGCATCTTCCGTATCCAAACCCGTGTCGCCGGCGATGTCTTGGTCCAGAGCACGTTCTTCTGCAACCTGGGCTTCGGAATGTTCACCCTCAGAAGAGGGTTCTTCTGAAGCGTTGCCCGCTGGCATTTCATCTGCGGTCTCGGCGTCTATGGCCGGCGCATTTGCCTCGGTTTCGGGTTCCGCAATTTCTGCGCCCAAGATCTCAAGGGGTAGATCCCCCGACAGGTTTTCTAAATCTTTAATTTCTGCCAGCGGCGGCAGTTCCTCAAGGGATTTTAGGTTGAAGTAATCAAGAAATTGCCTTGTGGTGGCATACATTGCCGGCCGACCGGGCACATCACGATGACCGACAATACGAACCCAGTCACGTTCCTGCAGCGTTTTTATAATATTAGTGCTAACGGCGACACCTCTGATTTCTTCAATTTCGCCGCGCGTTATAGGCTGACGATAGGCAATCAATGAGAGGGTTTCTAAAAGCGCCCGGGAATAACGCGGCGGGCGCTCCTGCCACAGACGACCCACCCATGTAGACAGGTTTTGTCGCACCTGAAAACGATAGCCCGTCGCCACCTGCACCAGTTCGTAACCACGACCTTCACAGCGGCGCCCGACTTCATCAAGGGCTTCCCGTAGGTCGGTATTGGCGGGACGATCAAACTCATCAAACAGTTGGCTAAGACGCTGAATAGACAGCGCTTCTCCAGCGACCATCAATGCGCCTTCAAGAATTTGAACTAAACCCGTCTCCGCCATCAATCGATCCTCGCCTTGACATGGATGGGCCCAAAGCCCTCAGTTTGTACAATTTCCACCAGAGACTCCTTAATCAGCTCCATGATCGCCAAAAAGGTAACGACTACCCCTAACCGCCCTTCCTCAGCTTTGAAGAGAGAAACAAAGGGAACAAAATTGCTCGATCGAAGCACCTCAAGCACATCTGACATGCGCTCCCGCGTCGACAGGGATTCACGCTGAATTTGATGGCTTTCATACATATCAGCGCGTTTTAGCACTTCTCCCAGAGCCACCAAAAGCTCACGCATATCGAGGTCGGGGAGTGGCCGGTCACGGTTGAGATCCGGAGGCTCGATCTTGGCAACCCAAGTATCGCGCTCCACCCGAGGTAACCCATCTATCTCTTCAGCCGCCTGTTTGAAGCGCTCGTATTCCTGAAGCCTTCGAATCAAATTCGCTCTCGGGTCTTCCTCGTCCTCTTCAATATCTGTTGAGCGCGGCAGCAACATGCGCGATTTAATTTCTGCCAACATGGCCGCCATTAACAAATATTCTGCGGCTAACTCGAACTGCATAGCATCCATGAGTTCGACATATTCCATGTACTGCGTCGTGATCTGCGACACACCAATATCTAAAATATCAAGATTTTGCCGGCGAATGAGGTACAGCAAAAGATCGAGCGGGCCTTCGAAGGCCTCGAGAAAAACCTCCAGAGCCTGAGGCGGGATATAGAGATCTTTAGGGAGCTCAGTCATCTCATGCCCCATAACGATCGCAAAAGGCATTTCACCTTGCTGGGGGTTGTTTAAGCGGCGCTCCACACGATCTGCAGGACGAAGTGTGGGAGACTCATCTACAGGATCTGGCGCATCGGGAGGTATTGTTGTATTCACCGGCGAATTATACCGCAGTACCCTCGCGGCGTCTGCCAAAGAGTGGGCATTCAGCCCAGAGCGAGCCGGGTAATATCCCCTAAACCCTCCCGCAGCACCTCATAGCTATCGGCGGACAAATCGATGACGGTGGTGGGCTCTAGGCCGCAAAAGCCGCCATCTATGACCAGTTCGACCTCATGCTCCAGCGTCGTGCGAATGTCATAGGGGTCGGTCAACGGATAATCATCCCCCGGCAGCTGCAATGTGACACTCATAATGGGCTCAGCAAATTCAGCTAGCAGCGCTTGGGTGATGGCATTATCTGGCACACGAACCCCCACGGTTTTCCTCCGCGGATGGAGTAAACGACGTGGCACCTCACCGGTAGCCTCGAGAATAAACGTATAGGGGCCCGGGGTGGCATTTTTGATGAGCCGGTAAGCACTATTATCGACCTTGGCATAGGTCCCCAGCACAGAGAGGTCTGGACAAACCAATGTGAAATTATGATGGTCATCAAGCTTCCGAATACGCCGGATACATTCCAGGGCGCGCTTGTCCCCCAAGCGACAGCCCAGCGCGTAGGCTGAATCTGTGGGATAGGCTATCACCCCACCGCCCCGCAAGATTTCCACCGCCTGCCTGACCAAGCGCAGTTGCGGTGTTTCTGGATGGATGGCAAAGAACTGGCTCAAAGAACCATCTCCCAGACACCCGACACACCCCCGGCAACGGAGACATCAACCCCTAAGTCAGCGCCATAGGCCCATTCGCGATGAAAGTCGCTGCCCACAGATACCATTAAATTTTTATCCTTCGCCAAACGTTTTAACGCAGCAATTTCTGTATCCGATTGTCGACCATTAACAACTTCAATGGCTAGACCGCCAGCGTCCGAAAAGGCGTCACACAGCGCCCGCAATTTTGTGCGGGTGAAACGATACTTCAACGGGTGCGCAAGCACAGGCACCCCACCAGCAGCCACGATTACAGCAATCGTCTCGGCAAGCTTAGGCCACAAGGTCTTTATGTCTCCGGGCTTACCATTACCCAGCCATTTATCAAATGCACGGCTTACGCTGGGCATATGACCTTCAGCAACGAGCCAATGTGCAAAGTGAGGGCGGCAAATTGCCCCGTCTCCAGCCAATGCCTGAGCACCCACTAAGGCTCCTGCCGCTCCGAGTTGCTCGAGTTTAGCCGCAATTTTCACCGCACGATCGCCACGTAACCGCTGAAGATGATCGATCATATCGATCAGCGGATCAGCGTTTGCATTGACATTTAGGCCCACAACATGAATCGTTGCACCACCCCACTGGCAGGACAACTCCACCCCACAGACAAGGGTAATACCATTAGACTGTAGCGACTGAGTCGCCCGCCACCCGGACAGCGTATCGTGGTCGGTCAGTGCAAGCGCCTCTACACCCCGGTCAACGGCCCTTAGCAGCAACTGAGAGGGCGATAGCGCACCATCAGATGCTGTGGTGTGCGTGTGGAAGTCAATCAACAAGGGCTCTAAACTCTGCAATACAATGTTTAAGGTTAACAGAGATCATGATCGAGACGATGCACCGGTATCCTTCCCTATGCGCCAAGCGACGTAGCTTATGAAGCAGTTGGCCGAATTTGTTCCCATTATTATTTTTTTTGTGATCTATCAAATGGATGGCAGCACCATCAGTTTTATGGATTGGTCGCACACCGTTGATGGCATATACAGTGCAACCAAGGCCTTATTGGTGGCAACATTCTTTATACTCCCGCTTCAGTGGTGGTTAACAGGCTATCTTGAAAAACGTCTGCTATGGACCAGCGCTGCGGTTTTCGTTTTTGGCGGCGCCACTTTATTTTTTAAAAATGAACTGTTCATTCAGTGGAAGCCGACCGTTTTTAATTGGGGCATGGCAATCGCCTTCGCGGTGTCGCAATTTTGGGGCGATAAAAACCTAATCGAGCGACTCATGGGCTCACAGATTCAAATACCTCGCGCTATCTGGCAGCGAATCTGCTGGGTTTGGGTGGCATATTTTTCCATGGTAGGTGCGCTCAACCTATTTGTCGCATATCAATTCTCCGAGGCTACCTGGGTGTCCTACAAGATGTGGTCATTTATACCCCTCACCTTTTTTATCATGGTGATCACAGCGATTATAATGAGCCCCTCGCTCAAAGCAGACGACACCAGCAACACCACAGGTGGTTCGTAAAATATGCAATCGGTCGAACTCGCCAGTAAGACATGGACGTTAAAGACAAGGAGATTCACTCATGCACCCAAATGAAAGGCTCGTTTGGCCAGCTATCGCAACAGCCGGACTGCTGTTGCTTCAAAGCGTCATACTGCCCACTGTGTGTTTTGCTGAAGAGAAGCGATACATCACCGATGAAATCCTCGTGCCCGTACGCAGTGGCGCCGGTGGTGAGTACCGCATTGTCAATAAGGGGCTGTCCTCTGGGACCCCCATTACGCAATTTAGTCTCTCGGAGGACGGCGTTTGGGCTGAAGTCGAAACCCGCGGCGGTACCCGGGGGTGGTTGCGAGCGCAGTACATTCAAACCGAACGGCCAAGCCAGCTACTGCTTGAAGATGCCAAGCAGGAGTTTGCCAAACTTGAAGCAGACAGAAACAAGCTACGCAGCATGCTGGATAACTCGCAAACGGTTGCCTATGAAGCCGATGGAGAGCTCGCAGAACTGAAGGAACAGTTTGCCGCTAATCAGGCTGAGCTCAGGCAAATCAAACAAATATCAGCTGCGGCTATTGAGTTAGATTCACGCAATCAATCACTGGCCAAAAGTTTAGAAACCAAACGCTCGGAAGCAGAGCTCTTAAAGTTAGAAAATGTCCGGCTCCAAGAGCGTATTAAAAGCAATCAGATCATCGACGGTGCACTCGCCGTGCTGCTGGGCGTTATAATTATGGCCTTTGCGCCCAAACTGGTTCCCAAACGACGCAGGAACGATGGCTGGTCATAAGACCTGAACTTAACTAATGGAACGCTAATTATGAGACACCTCTGCCGAATGTTCGTGATGCTGGGGCTTCTAGCCGGTTCAAGCATGCTGTGTGCGCAAGACAATGAGAGCACGCTACGGGTGAAACTGGTCACTTCCGCCGGAGACATAACCCTCAGACTCTACCCAGAGAAATCTCCGGTCACCGTGGAGAATTTTCTCGCCTATGTTGATAGTGGATTTTACAACGGGACCATCTTCCATCGGGTCATTAGCAACTTCATGGTGCAAGGCGGTGGCTTTACCACGGCAATGACGGAGAAGGTCTCTGGCGAGCCCATTGTCAACGAAAGTCGCAACAAACTGCACAACATTCGCGGCACCGTCGCCATGGCTAGAACCAGTGATCCCGATTCGGCGACAGCACAGTTTTTCATAAACCAGCGCAGCAATCTCCAGCTCGACTGGGCACCGGGAAAAGAGGGTTATACCGTCTTTGGCGAAGTCGTAAAGGGAATGGGGGTGGTCGATTTTATCGCGACGGCAGACACCGATACGGGTCTAATGACTACCGGTGCGGGGCAACGTCCCTTTCAAGATGTTCCGGTAGAAGCCATCGTGATTAAGGAAATCGTGCGCGTGCGTGGAAAATGACAGCACTGAGCATCAATCTGAACAAAATTGCATTGATCCGTAATTCCCGAGTCACGACAATCCCAAATGTCGTGGCCCATGCTGAAATGTGTATCTCAGCGGGCGCCAACGGAATCACCGTGCACCCGCGTCCTGACCAGCGACATATTCGTGCGCAAGATTGCTTTGATCTGAAATCCGCCATCAATGTTGAACTCAATATCGAGGGCAATCCCTTCACTGAGCCGCGTTTAAGCGATCAACCCCATGTTGGGGACTACCCCGGCTTTATCGCACTGGTGCAAGCGGTCGGTCCCGCTCAAGTTACTTTGGTTCCCGACAACGACCAGCAACTCACCTCTGACCATGGCTTTAATGTTGCCAACGATGGGCAGCGACTCGAGCCGCTCGTCAAAATCTTCAAAGACCTGGGCTGTCGTGTCAGTCTATTCATGGATCCAGAACCCGGCGCCATGGCCACTGTTGCTAGCTTGGGTGCCGATCGCGTCGAGCTGTACACGGAAAGCTACGCCCGAGCTCACGAAGCCGGCGATTTTAAAAAAACTTTGACGGCTTTTCAGGAAACCGCAGAAGCCGCGTTTGCCGCTGGGTTGGGGGTCAACGCGGGGCATGATTTGAACCTGAGTAACTTACCCGACTTCGCAGTGCCCCACCTCGATGAGGTCTCTATTGGCCATGCCTTTACCGTAGATGCATTGCGCTGGGGTATCGCAGAAACCATGTCACGCTATCAACAGGCCCTTGGCAAAAACATCTAGGCTGCCATGACATCGAGCCCTGAAATAGATGTGGAGCTACCGCCCTATCTCGTACCTCACAGTCAAGATTATATTCGCATTCTCTATGCCGACGATTCGCTGCTGATCGTCGATAAGCCCCATCTTTTGCTCTCTGTTCCGGGGCGCCACCCGCTTAATCGCGACTGCCTTTTAAGTCGACTAGAGCAGCGCTTTCCGGGTGTTGCTGCGGCTCACCGCCTAGACCTCGATACGAGTGGCCTACTGGTGGTTCCCAGGGATAAAAGCACTCTCGTAGCACTAAATAAGCAATTTCAAGACCGCGCCGTCTTAAAAACCTATCGTGCTTTGGTTTATGGTCAGGTTAAGGATGACGAGGGACAAATAGACCTGCCCATCATAGGTGACTGGCACAACCGCCCCCGTCAAAAAATTTGCACCAAAACCGGCAAGCCATCTCTCACCCACTATCGCGTGCTTGACCGACAATCGAACAGCTCTTTACTGGAACTCAAACCTGTCACTGGCCGCTCGCATCAACTGCGCATACACCTGATGGCTTTGGGTCACCCCATCATGGGCTGTGATCTTTACGCCCATCAAGAGGCATTATCAGCAGCCCCCCGATTACTGCTGCATGCCAATCAATTAACGTTTAAACACCCGCTGACCCAGGGGCTTTTACGGGCTTACTCCCCAGCACCCTTTGACATAAAAGGGCTCCTAGCCTTGCGCCCCGGCTAGTCCACTTGCACCGGTTACTCCGTAATACCCATGCAGCCCCTAAGGAAGATCACCGTGGTCAGTAGCTCCCAAAAGAACGACGTTCATACCATCGTCGCTAAGCCCGACCACTCCTCTACATGGCGGAATAACCTGTGGTTGCTCGCGGCGGTTGCCGTGCCATCTATGGGCGCAGCGATAGGCTTTGCCTTTCTTGGCGCCTGGCCAATTCTGCCGTTTGCAGGGGCAGAACTGATCTCCCTAGGTGCCGCGCTCTATTATGTGAACTGGAAGCTGCAGTACAGACATGTCATTACGCTCAGCCCCACTAGCGTAAAGATCGATATTGGTCACTATGCTCCACGTAGAAGCTGGCACTTCGATCGCGAAGAGTCATCGTTAGCCGTCACTCCCGAGCAACATCCCTGGGACGGACCCAAGCTCGCCCTCCACAACCGCGAACAAACTGTCGAAATCGGCAGCTTCCTTAATCGCGATGATCGCTTACTGCTGCTTTCCTTGGTAAGAAGTGAGCTAAAAGTCGGAACGCACAGCGCCCCTGGCTCAAGACAACTTTGAGGTCGTAAGGACTTCACGGGTACACTGCGCGTCGTTACCTCACCTTGCCACAACCGGCCTTGAACGCTATGACCTCGAATCCAGAAAAAGTTGGCTTTATCTCACTAGGCTGCCCAAAGGCACTCGTGGACTCCGAGCGCATTCTCACTCAGCTCCGCTCGGATGGCTACGAAGTCACGCCAAACTATGAAGATGCTGGCGTTGTTATCGTTAACACCTGCGGATTTATCGATAGCGCCAAAGCAGAATCACTCGAAGCCATCAGTGAGGCCGTACAGGAAAACGGTCGCGTTTTGGTCACTGGATGTATGGGCAAAGGCGATGATGCCCAACGCATTCAGGACCTACACCCCAATATTCTCGGTATTTCTGGGCCGGCAGCTTACGAGGAAGTTGTAGGCGCGGTGCATGAGGTCATACCGATGACCCGCAAACCTGACCCGCTAAACGATTTAATTCCGGCTCAGGGCATCAAACTCACGCCCAGACACTATGCGTATTTAAAGATTTCAGAAGGCTGCAACCACCGCTGCAAATTTTGCATCATTCCCAGCATGCGCGGCGACCTCGTTAGTAGGCCTATCGGCGATATTATGCGTGAAGCCGAGGCGTTGGTTCGCGCAGGTGTGCGCGAGTTATTAGTTATATCCCAAGATACCAGCGCCTACGGCGTTGATCTGCGGTACCGCACAGACTTTTGGGAGGGGCGACCCCTGAAGTCTGACTTGCTAACACTTGCCAAGACCCTCGGAGAGTTTGGTATTTGGGTGCGCTTACACTACGTGTATCCCTATCCCAATGTAGACGCTCTCATTCCGCTGATGGCAGATAAAAAAATTCTGCCTTACCTCGATATACCGCTACAGCATGGCAGCCCCTCGGTACTGCAGCGAATGAAACGGCCTGCTGCTGCGGAAAAAACGCTGGAACGCATCAAGCACTGGCGAGAAATTTGCCCAGATATCACCCTGCGCTCTACCTTCATCGTGGGCTACCCCGGCGAAACTGAAGCTGAATTTCAAGAACTCCTCGATTTTATCGACGAGGCGCAGATTGATCGGGTTGGGTGTTTTCAATACTCCCCAGTAAAAGGCGCGACAGCCAATGAACTGCCTAACCCCGTATCTGATGGGGTAAAACAGCAGCGCTGGGATGCTTTTATGGCAAGGCAACAAAGCATTAGCGCGACCAAGCTCGCCAAGAAAATTGGCACCACCCAAGCCGTTCTTATCGATGCGGTTGAAGGTGATCGCGCCGTTGGCCGAAGCATGGCCGATGCTCCGGAAATCGACGGTGTCGTGCACCTAACAGCACCGCCCGGCTTAAAGCCCGGGGATCTCGTGGAAGGCGAGGTATCTGCAGCCGATGATTATGACCTGTGGATGACCTAGGGACCCGTTGGTGAATATTGTTTTATTCGAGGCTAGTGAGCTCACATCGGATCATAAAATTACCTTGGCCGACCGACGCTATGCGCATTTGCGCGATGTCCTCAAGTGCGTCGAGGGTGACCGGGTCCGGGTAGGCATGATTAACGGAGCCAAAGGAACCGGTCAGATACTGTCAATGACCACAGCAACGGTGGACCTGCATGTTGAAATCAATGAGGCACCTTTGCCTTGTCATCCCACGACCCTCGTGTTGGCCCTTCCCCGCCCCAAAATGCTGCGCAGGATCTTACGCAGCTGCGCTGAATTCGGGGTTCAAGATATTCACATTATTCACAGCTACCGCGTTGAAAAAAGCTTTTGGCAAAGCCCGCTGCTGGAGCCAAAAAAAATACGTCAGGCCTTACTAGTCGGCCTCGAGCGCAGTGGTGATACCCGACTACCCATAGTCACACTGCATCGCCGTTTTAAGCCCTTTATCGAGGACCAACTGGCCGCCATTGCTAGGGAGAAGCCGATATTGTTGGCCCACCCGGGGGACTTTCCGCCCATGGAGACCACGCTGGCCGAACCGCACTTAATCATGATTGGGCCCGAGGGCGGCTTCATACCCTATGAAGTAGACTTAGCCTGTGAGGTCGGTGCCCAGCCCAGAACCCTAGGTCCCCGAATTCTGAGTGTCGATACCACTGTCCCAGCGATACTGGGCAGGACTCTGCCGTAAAGGATCAGCGTTGGGCGGCAGCCGCGCCTAATGGCAAGTCGCCGCTTTTACCAAGCTAAGCCAACTGTGGCGGCACCTCATTTACACCTGTACCCAGGGGGCAAGCAACCCCGGTGCCGCCCAGACCACAATAACCCGCAGGGTTTTTGTGTAAGTACTGCTGGTGGTAGTCTTCTGCGTAATAAAAGATCGGCGCATCGCAAATCTCAGTGGTAATTTCGCCAAACCCCGCCGCCGACAATCCCGGCTGATAACGATCTTTAGAGTCTATGGCCGCTGCACGCTGAGTTTCATCGAAGCAGTAAATGCCGCTTCGATATTGTGTTCCCAAATCATTGCCCTGCCGCATTCCCTGCGTTGGATTGTGGCCCTCCCAAAATAGGGTTAGCAGGGATTGGTAGCCTATTTGCTCTGGATCGAAGATCACCAAGACCACCTCGTTATGCCCGGTCTGCCCCGAACAGACCTCTTTATAGTCTGGATTTGGGGTAACGCCAGCGGCATACCCCACAGCGGTTGTGAAAACACCCTCGACCTGCCAAAACTTCTTTTCAACCCCCCAAAAGCACCCCATACCAAACATAGCGCTCGCAAGATGCTCAGGAAATGGCGGGCAAATAGGATGCCCTGTAACGGCGTGACTGTTGGTGACCGACATGGGGGCCGACCTTCCACTAAGTGCAGTCTCTTCGGTGGGCAGTGCGCGTTTACGGCGTATATCGAAAAGACTCATGTGTTCTCTTTGGGGCATCTAATGGACCGCAAAGTGTAGCGAATCTGCGCCGATGGCGCCAAATACGGTTATTGAGTGCTAACACTGCCCCCGCCAGGCATTTACCTCGCCCTCTGCAACCCTGCGCGGCCACAAAGAAATCACTATATTTGTCTGAAAATTCGACGACTTCAAGTTAGAGACAATGATCATGAGCCCGTACGTCGTGCTTTATGCCACTTGACCGACGCTGCCGATCAAGGTCTCATCACTGCTGAACCCTTACACAAAGATGACAAATCATCAGCAAAGATCTCACCTCCAAAACCTCTAAATCTGACGTCGCTGCCTTCGTCGGTAAGGCCAAAGCCATTCGAACGATCAGCAGCCGGCAATCACGTCTGCTATTTGCCTTAGACGCCACCGCCAGCCGAGATGCCACGTGGCAAACGGCAAAGCGTCATCATCGCGAGTTGTATGATGCGACGACGGGGGCCTCGAGCATTGCCATACAACTGTGCTACTACCGAGGTTTAAACGAATTTGATACCAGTCAGTGGCTAAGTTCGGGGCCAGAGCTGCGGACTCGCATGGATAAGGTGACCTGTAAAGGTGGACCCACGCAAATTGCGCGATTACTCACCCACTACCTCGCGGCAGGAACCCCGACAGCACCTGTACGTAGCCTAATTTTTATCGGCGATGCGGTGGAAGAGCATCCAGACACTTTGTTCAACCTGGCGGGTCAGTGCCGACTGAAAGGCCAACCGGTGTTTATCTTTCAAGAGGGAGCAGACATTACAGCGACTCGCGTTTTTTCAGAAATTGCGCGCATCAGTGGCGGGGCCTATGCCGCCCTTGGCGCTCAAAATGCACAGGCCATGGGACTATTACTACGCGCTGTAGCCCGCTACGCTTCAGGCGGACGTCAGGCGCTCACTCAATCCGGTACTGAGAGTGATAAACTCTTACTTGCCCAGTTGCCAAAGTAAACTTAGAGCAACTTCACTAACACGGAAAACTCGCAACAGTGCCAAGAATCATTCTGTTACTTGCCATCATCATCGCGCTGGCTTTGCTCGTGCGTCGAATACAGGCCATGCCACCGCACAAGCGTCGTAGTGGATATGTCCAGCTCATACTCGGTGCTGCGGCGCTCGCTGCCATCGTCCTCACCGCCATGGGAAAAATGCACTGGGTTGGCGCTGCGCTGACCGGCTTGTTGGTCGCAGCTCGACAAACACTACCCATACTGGTTCGCGTTTTTCCGTACTTACAGAAGTGGTCGCGCCAAACATCAGCACCGGATGGACAGCACTCAGAAGTGAAAACCGAACTGCTTCGTATGACCTTGGATCATAGCAATGGTGAACTGCAAGGCGAAGTCTTAGCCGGCCCTTTTATCGATTGGACCCTCGATGAAATGAATCGGGAGCAACTGCAGGCTTTGCTAACTTATTGTCAGGAACACGATGCCGATTCAGAGCAGCTTTTAATGAGTTATTTGGAGCAGCGATTTCCCAATGGCTGGCAGCATGAAGGTGACAGCGAGAACAATCAACAAACCTCTTCTAGTGCCATAGGCCGTAGCGAAGCGCTCGCGGTACTGGGCTTGAGCGAAGATGCCACTCGAGATGAAATCGTGGCAGCCCACCGAAGTCTTATCCAAAAAATTCACCCCGATCGCGGGGGGAACGACTACTTGGCCGCTAAAATCAACGAAGCAAAAGACTTCCTTATGAAAGACGCGCCAAGTCAGTAATCTTCCAAAAAATTCTTAAATACCAAGGTATCTCATGAGCACCGTTTTTATTGTGACTAATCAGGATGGCCATTACTGGGGCCGCGGCAAACGATGGGTCGATGGCCACGACGGCAGTCGCGTACTCGCCCTGACCCACCGGGATGAAGCTGTGAACAACGTTTTCGAGTTGAGCTCTAAAGACGTGCTTTTGCGCTGTGACATTCTCACATTGAACCTTGTCGACGGTAAGCTGCCCAAGCTGGACGTTTCAAGTATTCCGTTACCGGACGCTGAGGATGAGGCCGAAGCAACTGGCCAAGAGAGTTTGGCGGTAGCTCCCCTTGAAAAAGGACCATCTACCCCTATCTCTACCATTCAAGAGAGTAAAACTGGAGAACTCTGACAGTGCGCATTCTTCTATTTTTAGGCACTAACCTGGCTGTTTTAGTGTTAGTGGGCTTGGTCTTTAATCTGCTGGGGTTCAGCGGCGTACTCGATGCAAATGGCGTAGACCTCAACCTCTCTGCTCTGTTGGTCTTTTGTGCACTCTTTGGCTTCGGCGGATCCATTATTTCCCTGCTGCTGTCCAAATGGATGGCTAAGAGGGGCACGGGTACTGTCATTATTGAAAACCCTGGCAATAAAGATGAGCAATGGCTGCTAGACACTGTGAGCACTTTGGCGACACAGGCTGGCATAAAAATGCCGGAAGTGGGGGTATTTCCCTCGAGCTCAGCCAACGCTTTCGCCACCGGCTGGAACCGAAATGATGCCCTCGTTGCTGTGAGCAGTGGGCTACTACAACGCTTTTCCCCCAATGAGGTTCGCGCGGTCCTTGCCCATGAACTGGGTCATGTGGCCAACGGCGATATGGTCACACTCACCCTCATTCAAGGCGTGGTAAACACCTTTGTGATGTTTGCCGCACGAATTATTGGCCACACCATAGACCGCGTTGTGTTCAAGAACGAGCGCGGCTATGGGATTAGCTACTTTGTGGTGACCATAGTGGCCGAAATTGCTCTTGGATTTTTAGCGAGTATGCTGGTGATGAAATTTTCGCGATGGCGGGAATATCGTGCCGATGCAGCGGGCGCGAGCCTCACAACGTCGCAGGACATGATCGCAGCACTGCAACGGTTGCGAACTGATCAAGGGCAACCTAGTGAACTTCCCGGAGAACTCACTGCCTTTGGTATTCGCCCCGGCAAAGCAGGCATTGCTGACTTATTTCGCTCTCACCCCTCCCTAGAAGATCGTATTGTGGCATTGCAAAAATCATGAGGGCTTGCCTCGAAATCCTTCGACGCTGGTCTGCTTTTGTCTTGCTATGCTGCAGCGCAATTTGCAGCACGGTGACCTGGGCGGACACCGAAGTCGATTATTTGACGTTTGCAACAAACGATGAAAAAAACACAACGGATATTTTCAGCCAGGCGAGCCCTGCGGTGGTATCGGTCACCAGTAGCGCACTGCGTAGGACCATGTTTTCACCCAATGTTCTCGAGGTGCCAAAAGGTGCGGGCTCGGGATTTATTTGGAGCGACAGTGGCCTGGTGGTGACGAATTTTCATGTGATTTCTGGCGCTGACAAACTCACTGTTACTATTGCAGAGGAGGATTTTGCCGCCGAGGTTGTGGGGGTGGCTCCTGAGCGAGACCTTGCGGTTTTGCGGCTATCAGAGCGACCCAAGGATCTCACTGTTTTACCGTTAGGTGATTCCGCAGAATTATCTGTCGGTCGTAAAGTTCTCGCGATCGGCAACCCCTTTGGTCTGGATACCAGCCTCACTGTTGGCATTGTTAGCGCCCTAGATCGAGAAATTCGCTCCCCCAGCAACCGCACAATTAGCGGTGTGATTCAAACTGATGCGGCCATAAATCCGGGAAATTCAGGGGGACCACTGTTGAATTCCTTGGGGCAGCTGGTTGGCGTCAATACCGCTATTTATTCGCCCAGCGGCGGTAGCGCAGGAATTGGCTTTGCCATTCCGGTAAATTTGGTGAAGGAAGTTGTTCCCCAACTCATTGCCTATGGCAAGATTTTACGCCCAGTGCTGGGCGTTGAACTGGCGAGTGATCGCTGGACGCGTCGCTATGGTGTGAAAGGCGTTGCCATTATTCGCGTGCTTCGCGGACTCCCAGCAGCTGAAGCCGGGATGCAGGGAGCCACCCGCAACAGGCGCGGCGAAATTATTCTAGGCGACATCATCACCCACATTGAAGAGCAACCTATTCGTAGCCAAGACGATTACCTTTCGGCCTTAGAAAAATACAAGGTGGGAGATACGATTTCCCTTACCGCTAAACGTGGTGATACGACGAAGAACTTCGACGTTACGCTGTCAGAAACACGCTAATGACACCACCAAAATGGCTATTGCTAGCGCTAGCGATGCTGACCGTCGCGGTTATTCAGTTTTGGCCGGCGTCTCTACCCCCGGCCAACTCTCAGGATCCAGATTCTGCTCAGGCATCCGAGCACGATCAAAGACCGGAGTAGACCTGTTGTGGCCCGCCTCAAAATCTCGCAACAGCGACATCCCCACAGGAAATAACGCCCACAGCGCCACAAGGTTTACCACCGCTAACAAACCCATTGTCAGGTCGGAAAAGCTAAAAATAGTCGCCATATCCTGCAGTGACGCCCAAGCGATCAACACTAAAACGGCAATACGAAAAGCGTTAATCGTGATTTTCGGTGACACATTAAAATAGGCGATACTGTTTTCGCCTAGGTAGCAGTTATAAGCAATGCTACTTGTCGCAAATAACACCAGGGCAATACTGACCAAAGGCTCACCGATGGGGCCTATATGGGTAGCGAGGGCTCGCTGAGTTAAGGCTATCCCCTCAATACCCTCTGCCCCGGGTTGATAAAGCGGTGAAAGCAAGATGATCATGGCCGTGCAGGTACATAAAACAATCGTATCAATGAATACGCTCAAACCTTGAATGAGCCCCTGAGACATAGGATGCGCTACGTCTGCGACGGCCGCTACATTGGGCGCAGTACCCAAACCCGCTTCGTTAGAAAATAACCCCCGTCGAGCCCCTTGCATGACTGCGGCAGCAACACCCCCACCGATCACTTCCTCAAAACCAAAGGCTGAAGTGAGGATGAGGGCAAACGCCGCCGGCACTTGAGCGTAATTCATCACAAGAACAACGATCGCCAGACCAAAATAACCCAAAACCATGATGGGCACGACGAACTCGGAGAAAACGGCAATTCGGCGGATACCTCCAAAAATCACCACGCTCATTAATGCGGTCAAGGCAATGCCCGTTTGCCAAGTAGAAATACCGAAGGCCGACTCTACCGACTGCGTGATGGTATAAGCTTGCACGGCATTGAACCCAAGGCCCAAAGTGAGTAACAGTAATAGCGAGTACACCACCGGCATTACGCGCCAGCCCAAACCGTAATGCATATAAAATGCGGGTCCACCGCGAAAGTCATTATCACCATGACGACGCTTAAACAGCTGTGCCAATGAACACTCAAACACGCTGGTTGCCATGCCCAGCAGGGCGATAAGCCACATCCAAAACAGCGCGCCCGGACCCCCTAAGGTGATAGCTACGGCGACACCCGCAATGTTGCCGCCACCCACACGGCCTGCAACGCTCACCAGCAGGGCTTGAACACCAGAAATCCCCCGCTTGCTGCCAGCCGACCGACTCACGCGAAGCTGCGCAAACATGGCTGTAAACAGGCGCAGTTGCACAAATTTAGAGGCCAGAGTGAAGCGAAGCCCTACCAGGAGAAGTGCGGCTATGAGGACGTAGGTCCACAACCAGTCGGTTAATATTGCTAACATCGTGATACCTCAGATCAAGCCTGAGATAAGAATAAATGCAATCGCAGGGACTGCCACCCACCTTACCAACTGGCGCCACAGCGAATAAACAAGTGGCGTAGTGCGCAGCTCATCCTCGCTGTGAACTTTAAGCATGAACCAACCTGCAAAGGTGGCAATGAGTAATCCCCCAGCGGGCAATAACACTTTGTCGGGAATCGCAAAGGCAACATCATTAAAGTTGAAGCCTGCCACGGTATAATCTGACCAGACGCCGTAGGACAATACACTCGCAACGCTGCACAGAGTGACCGCCGCAACAACCACTGCAGAACTTGCGTGGCGATGAATTGAGAAATGCTCTCCCACCCATGCAGTCACGGATTCCAGCAATCCCACCATACTCGTAATGCCGGCGACTGCGAGCATAATGAAGAACAGGGTCGCAAATATATGCCCGCCCGGCATTTGCGCAAAGGCGACCGGCAAGGTTTGGAAAATAAGACCCGCACCGCTGGCAATATCTAAGCCGTAGTGAAAAACCGCCGGAAAAACGACAAACCCAGCAAGAAGCGCTACCAAGGTGTCGGCAAGAACAACAATAATAGCGGCGCGGGTAATTGAAAAACCTTTCGGTAGATAGGCCCCGTAAATCATCATGCCACCCATAGCGACCCCTAGGGAAAAGAAAGCCTGGCCTATGGCTGCTAGCAAAGTGTCAGGCCCAACCTTGCTGAAATCGGGGGTAAACAACCAGTCCAAAGTCTCGACGAAACCGCCGGCAAAAACGTTGTAAATACTTAGACCAATGAGTAGTGCAAACATCAGTGGCATCATGACCGTCACGGCTCGCTCAATACCCCCCTTCACTCCGGAAAAAATGATCGCGCCGACAAACAGATTGCCCAATAAAGTCCAGAACAACATGCCACCGCTGTTCACTAACAGGGCATCAAAGGCTTGGGATGAGCTCTCTGCATCGACACCGACAAAACCTGTCATGGCGGCCTTAGATAGGTAAAACAGAACCCAGCCGACCACCACCGCGTAGGTAACGGCAATAGCAAATGCCGTAAGAACCCCCATACCCCCTACCAGACGCCAGTGCCGGGACCGACCCGACTCCTCGGCAACGCGCGCCATCGATTCAGGAGGGCTACTCTGCCCACGGCGACCAATGAGAAGCTCGGCGACAAGACAGGGAACGCCAATACAAAAAGCGCAAAACAAATAAATTAAAACGAAGGCCGAGCCTCCATTCTCACCTGTGACGTAGGGAAACCTCCAAATATTTCCCAAACCCACCGCAAAACCGACTGATGCCATAATAAAGGCGAACCGACTGGACCAATGTGCACTACCGATAGCAGCTGTCATAGTTGGAGAATTCCTTTCTTATCGTTGCGCGTTGGTATTACGTCGCGGTCTATTATTTTTTAAGCGGCCGGCAGCTTGTTAAACGACCGGGCTGACCCAAGCCGTCTCTTGCTACTTATTAGCGCACTACTTATTAGCGCATCCTGCAGCACCTCTGTTAATCGATGCCTCGACCCAAAAATTTGGGGGTAGCTTGTGCTCACGCAAGACTAAAAGCCTTATGCCCTATAAGCGACCGTTGATAACCATATCAAATCCAGTGGCCGTTGGGGCCGCTATTAGTTGTAGCGCTCTGGCCAATTCAGCGTTTGCAGTGGCAGGCCCGGATAGATCAAGATCAATTTCATAGTTATTTTCGGTGACCTCAAGGTCCCCCGCCACCACCAGCCCGCCCGATAAGGTTGTGACACGCCCTTGCACGTTACTATCTTGACCCGATAAGCGCAGTTGGTAATCGCCTAAAGGCACGTCTCCTGCCGCAGCAGCCCAGACGGCGTCTTGCCAGAGTACTTTGCCATCGAGTGATTGAAGTTGATCCGACGCTATGAGTATTTCAGAGAAGTCAGCAACGACACGGCCGCCAATATAGAGGGGTACCATTTGCCGAATCAGGCCGCTATCGAACTCTGCGTGAAAATCTTTGACCACAATATTGCCCGACAGATTGCGCCGGAAAACGCCGTTCAGCTGCTGCCCACCCCACTCCAAACTCATTAGGACTTTGGGCCGCAAAGACACCAGAGACAGCGGCGACAAATGCCAACGAACCCGCCCTAAAACTAAGGCGCCGTCATCGAGTAGCCAAGCGCTGCGCGCTGCGGTGCCACTCCAAAATGAGCCCGAAAGCGCACTGAGCATCAGTCTCTCGGGCAGCAGAACACCCACCACTCTTGCGGGTAGCTGCCATAGCGTAAAACAAACCAATAAGCACGCTAAGACCAGCGAAATACGCCCAGACACCTTCACCCCAGATCAGCAACACGTATTGTTGCGTTGACACCGCCCAACCCGCTGCTGCGTACGATTGACGCGTCGATCACTAATAGTCCTTCGGTCACCTCTAATCGATACAACCACTTAGCCAGTGCATCATAGGTAACAGCCTCGAAGCGCACTTGTACTTCGCCGCGGCTATTGGGTTGAAGACGCCTAACCACCAGCCCTTCAAGGTTACTGATTCGGCTAATTGCCGCTGTGAGGCTGCTTCGATCAGAGGACTCTGTCGCTGAGCGAAGTGCCATGAGGCGGGTCGCCTTCGCATCGACACGACTCAGCACCTGAGAGGCCACTTCATTATTGAGTGCCATCTGCTGTCTTGCAGCAGATGCGGGCAACAGGATCACCTGTACAACAAGCCACGCGCCAACCGCGAGAGTCATGGACAGAAGATAAATCTGCTCTCGTCGCGAACGCCCGTTGAACCAATCCTGCAGCATCATAGGGCCACCCTAAGCCGCGCCCTGACTTGCGCGTTACGTTGTGAAGATGTTTCTAAGGTAGCCTCCAAGCCGGCACGGCTGAAGCGCTCTCGTAGAGCCTCAATGTCATCGTAGCTAGGCGCTAGCAAATCCAGCCGGAGCTCTCCGGCGCTGTCGCTGTAATTAATACTGCTGAGCGTCAATTGATTGTCTGCCGCAATAATTCGGCTAACGCGATCAAGAACGTGGGTGAACATCAGCCCTCTAGCCCCCACAGCGTATTCCGCAATTTGACGATCTAATTGCTTTTCAGCATCGACTAGAGCCCCTTTGGGGTTGGCCTGACGATAGCTTTCCTCGATGGCG
>QXYP01000309.1 GCA_009886815.1 Halieaceae bacterium | reverse complement strand
CACAGCTCCTTTGCCTTGTTCCTTGATATAAAACACCGGGTGCTTATTGTGTTCCCAATGATCTTCACGAAAGCCCGGTGCATCGCCACCATATTCAGTCTCCAACAGAACTTTGAGATCGCCAAAAGTCTGCATCAAATATTGTTCATCAGTAGCCTGAAAAGACTCCAGTCCCGCCACCAGCGGATGGTCTTTATCCGCGACGGTCACCGTATAGGGTTCAATGGGCGGGTGTGAACGAAACATCGAACCAAGGGTGTCGACAAAGAGTGGCGCCCAGTCGGGAGTCTCGAATATACCGTCTGACATCAGCCGGATGATGGAATTGGTGCCATGGAGCGCATACCACCGCCCACCTTCCTGAACCCATTCCTTGAGCGCTTCTTGTGCGGGCAAAGAGGGCACAACATTACAGGTATAGCTGACTATAAAATCAGCCTCCGCAAGAGCTTCAAGATTTTCATAATCTTCAAATACCCGAATCCGGACTCGATCAAATTCGGCAAGTAGTTTAAGCAGCTCAAGGCGCGCAAAGTCGATATCATGCCACGACCCGCTGGCCACTAAAATGCCGTTGATACGACCGGCTGTTCGGGCTTCAGTCATGAAGGCCTCCTCAGGAGTTAAGGTAGTTATCAAGCGTGGCGTGCAGATGCCGTATTCGACTTTCTTGATAGCTAGCTAAGCTGACAGCGCCTTTTTTTGACGCCTTCATGCCACGTTGTACCGCGGGTAAGTTGGCATCATCCTGATCGAAAACAGGGCCTAATGCCCCGAGTTCAGGTACCGATGAAAACGCATCGGTCTCTGGGATCACAATGCACTCTGCAGGGTCTGGTCGTTCACCACCCTCGGGGTAGCGCAATAGAATCATGACGTCAAAAATGCAGCTGTCAGGATCATTGCCATTGGGTAGAAATCGGTAGACGATATTGCCGTTGTAACCCACCCAAACTTGGAAGTTGGGGAACAGGCTATATAAAATGGCATCTTCCAGCTCTGCCATTGTGGCATCTGACAGGTCTTGCCCAGAGGCTTCTTCAAACATTTCTCGATTCATATCGGCGACATAGCGGCGAGCTGATATGCCCTTCGGCATTTCTACGCCTTCATCACTGTCTAAAGCCATGCGCCCCGAAAGCTTAAGAATATCTCTAATAATGGCTTCATCAGAAATATTGTCTAAGTGGGGGCTGTGTACCGCCATAGGGGTTACAGAGCGACTTACATTGGCGCCAAAGGTATCGTATTGGGAGTTTTCATCACCGGTGAATGTAAGAATTTGTTGGTGCGTTTCGAGGGTGTGCCAGGATTCCATAAAGGCTTCTGCGCCGACTTTCCAGTTACATTTCATCACGCGCTGCACGTGGACACCCTTAAAGTACTTCTCGAGGGGGTAGCGAGAGAAATGCTCTGGCATAACCTCCATGTAGCTTTCGAGAGGTTCACACTCAGGGTCAAAGTTGATGAATACAAAACCACCCCAGGTGGCTGTTTTCACCTCGGGAAGGGCCATGTCGCGATCAGCTAGATGGTCGAAATCCCATTGGCAGGGAATTCCTTGGAATTGCCCGTCAAGGTTCCAAGTGGCGCCATGGAAGGGGCAGCGGAATTCCGTCACCGTGCCTGATTCATCGCGAAGGCAGCGGCCGCGATGCAAGCAGCTATTTATGAACCCTCGAATCGCGTGGGAGGGCGTGCGTGTAATGATGACGCTGTTATCAATAATGTTATAAACGTGATGATCACCCGGTTCGGCAATGTCCTCTTCCCGGCAAACCATTTGCCACACTTTGGGCCACATGCGGTCCTTCTCGAGGTCAAAAAATTCCTGGCTGATATAGCGATCAACAGACAAATCTTCATCGCCCAGATGTGGATTGCTCTGCAGGCGCAGGAACTCGGGAACTTCTACAGCTTCTTGGTCTAGAAGATCCTGAAATGTTGTACCCTTAAAGCGTCCGCCATCGCCCTGTTTCTTATCTTCTGCTTTGTTCATAGACCTCTCCTCATCCCTTCGTACTGTATGACAAGCCTCTAGGTTGTCAGAATGTTGACCCCACTGATACCGGGTGCACCATAAACATGGGTGTAACCGACTTTGGGTGTGTTAGGTACTTGCCTAGCGCCGGCTGTACCGCGCAGTTGGTGGCAAATTTCATAGACCTGTCTTAGACCCGAAGCACCGACCGGTTCGCCGTTGGCTAAACAGCCGCCGTCGGTATTAACCGGCAGCTTTCCGTTGATCTCAGTGGCGCCTTCTCGCAACCAATGTTCCTGCTCGCCGTGCTCACAAAATCCGTTTTCCGCGAGATGCATGATTTCGGCGCCGACTTCGGTATCTTGCAGTTGGGCGACATCAATATCTCCAGGTCCGATACCGGCAAATTCAAAGGCCGCACGGGATGCGGTAACGGTTGGTGAGGGGGCAACGGCGGGGGCTTGTGATGGGCTGAAAACCTCGAAGCTGCCGTAGTGCCGTGATCGAACGATTGCGCTTCTTAACAGCACCGGGGTTGGGGTATATTTTTGAGCAATATCTGCGCGGCACAGCACAAGTGCACAGCCTCCCTCAGCGGGTGAGCAGAACATATATTTATTGAGGGGTTCGCTGACCATTGGCGCTTGTTCGATATCCTCAGTCGTTAACGCCGTCTGTCGCCAAGCCGTGGGAGTGATTGACCCGTTGCGAAAGGCTTTTTCTGCAACCCGAACTAAGGTATCTCGAGAGATGCCATAGTCATGCATATAGCGCTTGATTTTCATAGCGAAGTACTGAGTGGTGAGCATCAGGCCGGTTTCTCCATACCAGTCGTCAAGCCCCCAGTCTTTGGGTTGTGGATTGAATGCGCCTCGAGCATGCTTATCAAAGCCCACCACAAGCCCCATATCATATTGGCCGGATTTAATGGCCGAGTAGGCGGCATTCAAGGAGCTGCCACCGGTCGCACAACCGTTCCAGATATTGGTGAATTGCAGGCCCGTTAATCCCAAAAGGTTCACGAGTGAATCGGCATTTCCTGCATCTTGGCTTCCGCCAAAAGCAAATTCCATGGCTTTAAACTCGGTACCGGCATCGGCAATGGCA
Source organism: Halieaceae bacterium (assembly GCA_009886815.1). Classification (GTDB taxonomy): domain Bacteria; phylum Pseudomonadota; class Gammaproteobacteria; order Pseudomonadales; family Halieaceae; genus Luminiphilus. The sequence continues at coordinate 6,722 of QXYP01000309.1, read as the reverse complement.
GCTCTGGCGGCAATGGCACCCTGTTCCAGGCCAGACAGGCTGGGGCTGCGACCGAATGGGTGTAGCCCGAGTCCAACAATAGCGACATCCGTCATAATGCCTCCGCGCTGCGAAATTGAAAGGTCATCAGTTGTGCGCCCTTGTCGTCTTGACGTACAGGAACAATTTCAAGGCTCATGGGAAGGCCTATCTGCAACGCATCGGCTGAGTTTTCATGCAGCCGGCTTTCGACCTTAAGGCCGCAGGCGAGCTCTACATACCCAACGCCGTAAGGGCGAAAACTTTCAGGTGTTTCATCGGTAAAATAAGGGGCTTTGGGCATAAAGCTTTGTATGGTCCAAGTCCAGAGCGTGCCGGAGTTACCCAGTCCCACGATCTCTGTGCGCTCACTGCCACAAGCGCGACAGCTAGACTGGCTTGGGAAGGCATGCTCCCCACAGTCGCTGCAGCGACTACCTAGCAATTCTGGCGCTGAGTCTGGCCAGCTGAATAAGCCCGGGTGAAGTGGTTCCTGAGTCTGCATTTTTTGCCCCCTCCGTGTTCGTGACCACGCATTACTCTTTATGTTTTCAATTATTGCTAGTCAAGGGCACAGCTTATTTTAAATTTGACGCGCCACGAGCCTTTTTCTTATGCGCTTGATGGGTCTCGCTTTTGCACTATGCGTGGGCGATGCCCTGCATGCCGTTTGTCGCGAGCACATGATATTGAGCGTCTGTCTGGTGATACTAGAAACGGAAATAAAAAAAAGCAAGCAGGTTTGTTTGATATTTTCTGTCCAGTCATTGCGTTTCACCGCACTTTATAGGATTCTCAATCTTCTGCGCCAATTTTATCGGTAAGGCCTGCGAAAACTATTATGAACAAAACTACAATTTCTCCAAGCTCAAGCGTGTCAAAGAAAACGAAGGTGTCGCCAGCGAAAAGAAAATCAGCAGTCCAAAATGGCGCACGGGCGGGTGATGGTTGGCAGGCAGAAAAAAGCGCGCTGACACGTAAGGCTATTTTAGAGGCGGCGGTTCGCTGCTTAGTCAATGAGGGTTACAACAAAACTACCACAGCGATGATCGCAGCGGAGGCCGGCGTTTCCAGAGGCGCCATGATGCATCATTTCTCTGCCAGGGCTGAGGTCATCAAAGTCGTGATTGCCTTCTTGCATGAGCGAAGATTGGAAGAATATCGTCAGTTGATGGGAGAGAAAAATATCTCCCAAAAAATCACCAGGGCCGACGTTCGGCGCTCGGTTGAAGCTGCGTGGGAGTATCATAATCTACCGTCGTTTGTTGCTTATCAGGAGCTGGTATCTGCGGCTCGAACCGATGGTGAGCTTGGTGAGGTTATAGAGGAGTTCGAGAAGGACTTTGAAAAGCAATTTTTGCTGACGGCTAAAACGGTTTTCCCTCAGTGGCGTGGCGTTAAGTCACTCCAAGCGGCCCACGATCTGGTGCATTTTGCAATGCACGGTATGGCCACAACGTATCGATGTAGCAAACGAAAAAAGCGGGCCGAAAGTATCATCGATTTGGTTACTGATCAGCTGGTATCGATTTACAAACTGGAGTCATAACATAGGCCGCTTTTAAGCGGCCCCTGCTTTTTCTCCAGATAATACAGGTGTTTTTGTGTGCTTGGATGCACCGAAGTCATTGAGTGGAGTGCGTATGTTTGGCAATTTCTCAGGCGCAGGGAAAGTCGTTTCGATCGTAGGTGCAGGATCGCCCGGCAACATGGGGCAGGTTATGGCGCATCGGTTTGCACAGGCGGGCGCTAAGGTCGTGGTGTCCGGTCGTCGTACTGAGGTGCTCGCTGAACTGGCGGAATCTATTGACGGCGATTGGGTGTCTTGTGATTTTTGTGATCGAGCTTCGATTGGTCACATGGTGAGTGAAGTTCAGAAGCGTCATGGCGCGATTGATGTGGCCATTAATGCAACCGGATGGGGCCTGCTAACTGGGTTTTGTGAGACTTCCGAAGAAGAGCTCGACCGCATGGTAGACCTTCAGTTCAAGGGCCCGTTCATCTGGCTGCAACGCCTTGTTGAGGTCATGTCACTGCAACAGCAAGGTTGTATCATCCAAATTTCCTCGGCGACAGCCAAAATCATGTTGGATAACCACGCAGCCTACATGGGCACGAAGGCGGGTATTGATCATGTGATTCGAACAGTGGCTAATGAGTTTGGCGAAAAAGGTATTCGTGCGAATACGATTTCACCGGGGCTGACCGATACGCCAATGACTGCCGATGCCTTACAAAGCCCGGCGCTGGCCAATGCTTTTGCGCAATGTTATCCCTTGGGACGCTATGGAACGTCAGACGACATCGCCGCTGCAGCACTGTTTTTGGCAAGTGAGGACTGCTTTATGACGGGAGAGAATTTACAGGTGAATGGTGGCCTGAATCTGCGTCGAAATCCTCGGGCCCACGAGTTGGAAGAGGCAATGATAAAGGCGGGGGAGATTCCTGCGCCGGAATAAATTTACCGCATAACAGACAGGTTTATAAAAAAAGGAGAGCTAATCATGGGGTTACTCAGCGACAAAGTTTGTCTTGTCACAGGCGCAGCTTCAAATCCGGGGCTGGGTCATGCGATAGCACATTGTTTTGGTGCCGAGGGTGCGACAGTTATAGCGACTGATGTCGACCTCGATGGAGCCAGTGCTACAGCGGAAAGTATTAATGCAGCGGGAGGTTCGGCAACAGCGTGGCGACAGGATGTCACGGATCCTGAGGCTTGGCAGGCCACAATGGGTCGCATTAAGGATGATCACGGTCGCATTGATGTGCTGGTAAACAACGCAGGGATCGCGGTCCTGAAGCGGCTGGAAGATATTACCCTAGAAGACTACAACCGTCAGATGGTAGTGAACATGACCAGCCTGTTTCTAGGCACCCAATCGGCCGTTGCCATGATGCGAGAAACCGGCACCAAAGGGTCGATAATTAATATGTCGTCAATCGCTGCACTTATCGGTGTGATAGGGGTCAGCGCCTATGCGGCGAGCAAAGGCGGGGTCCTTGGCTTTACCAAGGCGGTCGCCGCTGAAACTTCTGGTGAAGGCATACGTTGCAATACCATTCATCCGGGTATGATTGCGACCAATATGAACGTGCAGGCATCGACCGAAAATGCTGACGAGTACGATGCGATTGTGTCGATGATTCCTATGGGTTACATGGGAGCTCCGAAGACCATTGGTGACGCGGCTTTATTCTTGGCCAGCGATCTCTCGGCTTATATCACCGGAACACAGTTGGTCGTTGATGGTGGCGTTATTAATCAGTGAAATTTTGGCGACTTCGCGTCGTTGCTAACGTGTTGCGCGCTGCTGAGTGCTGGGTGTGCATTCGGTAGTAGGGAGAACCTATGAATAATTTTGAGGATCAGTTGGAGATTCGCGCTTTGCTCGAACGCTACTGCGACGGTGTGAATCAGCGGGATGCTGAAATCTGGGGTGGTACCTGGGCCAATGATGCGGTCTGGGAATTACCTCATCTCGATATGGCCGGCATTAGCGGAAGGGACAACATTGTTGCCGCGTGGCTGGAGGCCATGCAGCTTTTTCCCTTCGTCAATATGATGGCGCATCCAGGCTACATTAGCGTTGATGGAGATCGCGCTGTCATGCGCAGTTATACCAGCGAGGTGGCAGTGATGCAGGACGGCACCCAAATTGAACCCAGAGGCGAGTATGAGGATGAGTGCATTCGCGAGAACGGAGAGTGGAAGTTCTCACTAAGACGTTTTCGGGTGCTACACGGAGAGTAGGGCGGCGAGTCGATGATCGACTATTTTTGCCTCTAAACGCCAGGTAATCCCGCAGTCGATCCCCCGTCAATCACCAATTCAGAGCCCGTCATAAAGCGTGAGTCATCGGACCCCAAATAAATCACGAGGTTCACGATCTCTTCCATCTGACCCAGTCGCCCCATAGGCGCAATGCCCTCAAGCATGGATCGTGCTGCCGAGGGATCGGGAGCGCCATTAATGGCGCCCTCAATCAGCGGTGTGCCGATAACCCCGGGGTGAATCGTGTTGACACGAATATTCGTGTTTTCTTTGGCGAGGTGCACGGCGCTCGATTTTGCCAGTAAGCGCATGGCCCCTTTGGTCGTTGAATAAGTGACATCACCGGCAAGAGCTAAAATGCCGTTGATTGAACTATTGAGCACAATGGATCCGCCCGGGCCATCAGGGTTGGCGCGCATGATTTCCGCGGCAGTCTTAATGGTCATCATGGGGCCCGTGAGGTTAATGTCGAGCAGATTTTGCCAGGCCTCGGGTGTTACATCTTCAATGTTATTATCGCCGGTGTTGGTGCCGGCGTTAGCGAAGGCGATATCGAGTCGACCAAACTTGTCTTGAATAAAATTCTTTACCCCTGACCAGCCCTGAATGTCCTGAACGGCGTGCTGCACGAAATCAGCGCCCGTTGCAGCAGCAATGGCTGTGCCAGCTTCAACGTTGTTTCCGGTAAACACCACACCGACTGCGCCTTCTGCCATAAAGCGCTCTACAGTGGCTTTACCAATGCCATTGGTGCCACCTGTGATGAGAGCCACTTTTCCAGCAAGTTTGTCGCCCATAAAATCGTCCTTTTCTGCGCTCTCAGCCACATTGGCAGGGTACACATTGATCTAGTGTTGTTGGCAGCTCTGCGACTGTTGTATGACGCACAGGGCAAAGATCAGGGTATGTAAGCGACTAGAAAAAAGCAAGCATGCTTGACTTTTTATGGGCTCAATTCTAGCCTCAGGCATTGGATAAGCCGTGGTGCGGTGTATTTCGTACACGAGAGCACGGCTTGGTGAATAACTTTAAAATGAGCCGGGAGTCAGTAATGGATAGGCACGCACTTTACAATGAGATGGCAGCCCGATTGCGTGACCACGTCGCCAATGGGACCACCGATAGCGCGGCAGATACCTTAAGAGTTCCCGCTACTCAGTACACCGATACGGATGTTTGGCAAAAAGAAATGGATGGCGTCTACAAGAGTCTGCCTATCCTCGTTGGGCTCTCCCATGAAATTCCCGAGAAGGGAGATTTTAAAACTCTCGATATTCTGGGGACGCCTTTGCTCATTTGTCGCCAAGCGGATGGCTCGGCCAAAGTCTTGATGAATGTTTGCAGTCACCGAGGAATGATACTCGAGTCAAAACCTTCAGGTAATAGAAAGACTTTCAGCTGCCCCTATCATGCCTGGACTTATGGTGGTGACGGTCGCCTTAGAGGCGTTGCTGATGTGGTTAAGTTCGGCGAGGATTGTCGAGGTGATCGCGATCTGATCGCTTTTCCCTGCCATGAAGAGGGCGGCCTTATTTTTGCGGTACTTGATCCCGCCTCCGAGTGTGATATTCGTGGCTTTCTGGGCGGGATGATGGACGATATCGCAGAGAAACACTTTGAAAATTGGCACTACGTCGGGCAGCGCGTGATTCATGGTGCCAACTGGAAAGTGGCGCTCGATGGCTATTTAGAGGGATATCACTTTCAAGCGGCTCACCCAGAAACCATCGCCCCCAGAACCTACACGAACATCATGGCGTTTGAGGCTTATGGACCTCATATGCTGGTGGGTTACCCGTCTAAAACTATTGAAAAGTTGAAAGATATTCCCAAGGATGAGCTGTGGCAGCATGAAAACGACGGCTATGATTTTATCCGCTTGTTTTTCCCCAATGTCTCGATCTTTGTGGCGCCCGAGATTACTCAAATCGCCCAGCTGATTCCTGGCCCTGGGCCACTTGAGAATACAACCGTACTTCACTTTATTCATCACACGAAGCCAGAGGATGCAGAAGCTGCGACCGCGCTAGAGCAAATGGCCGACTGGCTTATGCAAGTTGTCGATGAGGAAGACTATCAGGTGGGTTTGCAGGTTCAGCGGGGTTTGCAGTCGGGTCATTTGGCCGATGTGATTTTTGGTAAAAACGAAAGCGGCAACCAATTTGCTCACCGGTGTATCCAATACTACGCCGAGGGTGGCGAGGGGGAATTTCCGAAACTATAGAGAAAGGGGGGGCTAGCCCCCCCAACGACCTAGACTTTGACCATTAATTTGCCGTCGTTGTTACCCTCAAAGAGCAGGTTATAAGCATCGAGGGTGTTGTCGAAACCATCGACCATATGTTCTTTGAACTTTAGCTTTCCGGCGTTCAGCCATTCAGCAATTTGTGCCTGCCCCTCGGGGAACTCCGGTACGTAGTCGCTGATAAGATAGCCTTGAACTGTCACGCTTCTAGCGAGCACCTGCCACCAGTTGTAGGGCCCGGGTACGGGCTCAGTCGCGTTGTAGTTACTAATGCTGCCGCAGAAAACAACATTGGCGTCTTTGTTCAAGTTCATCAGAGCGGCATCGAGTATTTCACCGCCCACGTTATCGAAAAATAAGTCGACCCCTTCAGGGCAAGCATCTCGAATCGCCTGCTCCATGTCACCGCAGGTCTTATAGTTGATACAGCCATCAAAGCCCAATTCGTCAGTGACCCACTGGCACTTCTCGTCGGTGCCTGCGATTCCAATAACGCGTTGACCCAGGATCTTCCCTATCTGTCCCCCGATAGAACCGACAGCACCTGCGGCTGCGCTCATCAGCAGGGTTTGTCCTGCAGCGGCTTTGCCCGCTCGCAGAAGGCCAAAGTAAGGTGTGAGACCGACGGCGCCGAGTGCGCTGAGGTAATAGTGAGCGGGAAAGGGGCTATCTGCTGGAATGACAGTA
>QXYP01000308.1:6262-12409 GCA_009886815.1 Halieaceae bacterium | reverse complement strand
TGCCAGAGATGTGGCGGCCAAAACCACCAAAATAAGACCCAATGCGCGCAAACCAAAAACAGTCCAGTCTGTGGGGCTTCGGGCCTCTCTGACCACTAAAAACCGCAGAGCTTGATAGCCCAGCAAGCCAGGTATTAAAAAAGCCCCGTAACCCAGTAATGAAAAGAGAACATCACTGAGAAAAGCGCCGGTAATACCCGCCAGGTTCTGAACGTCGCCTCCACCGCTAGATGACCATCCAGGATCGCTGCTGCTGTGACTCACCAATGCCAACAGTACCAGCAGACATGCGGCTCCAATGGCAATAAAGAGCGCGTCTTTTGGGCCTCGAGATTCAGGAGTGAGATCCTGTGCGGATTTTGAAGATTTTCGTGTGGCTGACAACGAATCAGCATCCTTTTATCGAAATTGAGATGTTAACATGCGTGGCGTCACTTTAACGTGATCAACATTGTCCGTTCCACTTAGCTAAGTGTTTATTTTATGAGCCAGCCACAACACCATCGCCTCATCATTTTAGGTTCTGGCCCTGCGGGCTATACCGCAGCGGTCTACGCCGCCCGAGCAAATCTTAATCCCATTGTTATCACCGGGATTCAACAAGGGGGTCAACTCACCACTACTACGGAAGTGGAGAATTGGCCAGGGGGAGCTGCGGACCTACAGGGGCCACAACTGATGGTCGAGATGCAGGCCCATGTTGAACGACTGGACGCCTCGATTGTCTTTGATCACATTGAGAAGGTTGACTTAAAAAATCGCCCTTTCCGTCTCAGTGGCAGTCAGGACTACACCTGCGATGCCCTAGTAATTGCAACCGGCGCCTCGGCTCAGTATCTGGGATTGCCCAGTGAGGAGGCTTTCATGGGGCGTGGTGTCAGTGCCTGCGCAACTTGCGACGGATTTTTCTACCGAGGCAAGGAGGTGGCAGTGGTCGGTGGTGGCAATACCGCTGTGGAAGAAGCGCTTTATCTCAGCAACTTGTGTAGCCGAGTTCATCTGGTACACCGTCGCGACTCTCTACGTTCAGAGAAGGTCTTACAAGATCGTTTGTTTGCTCGGGAAAAAGAGGGCAAGGTTGTCATCCACTGGCATCAAACACTGGATGAGGTGCTGGGTGATAGCTCTGGCGTGACCGGTCTGCGCCTGCGTTCGACCCTTGATAGTCACGAAAAAGAGCTCGAGCTCGCTGGGGTATTTATTGCTATTGGACACAAGCCTAATACGGATATTTTTGATCAACAGCTGACCATGGAAGGTGGCTACATACAGGTCAATTCCGGGCTTAATGGGGAAGCCACACACACCAGCGTACCCGGGGTCTTTGCGGCAGGAGACGTTGCCGATCACATTTATCGCCAGGCGATTACCTCCGCGGGATTTGGCTGTATGGCCGCACTGGATGCTGAAAAGTATCTCGATGAATTGAATCACTGAGCTGACTTTTGCACGACTTTGAATTTCCCGCGAGTGTTGAGGCTTTACAGGAACCGAACGGTCTCCTTGCAATGGGTGGGGATCTGTCTCCCCAGCGACTTTTACTCGCCTACAGCCGGGGCATTTTCCCCTGGTTTAGCAGTAACGAACCCATACTTTGGTGGGCACCCGATCCTAGGGCTATCCTTATCCCCTCTGAGCTAAAGATATCGAAGTCTTTTGGTAAGACGCTAAGAAAACGAGGTTATCGGCTATCTCTAAATACTGAATTCCTATCTGTTATGAGAGCTTGTGCCGCACCGCGCCCATCGCAGGAGGAAACCTGGATTCTTCCTTCCATGATCAGCGCCTACTGCGCCTTGAATCGCCTTGGTTATGCCCACTCTGTAGAGGTCTGGCGTGATGACACCTTAGTCGGCGGCTTGTATGGGGTTAGTTTGGGTAAGGCTTTTTTTGGTGAATCGATGTTCTCGATTGAAACAGACGCATCAAAAACCGCCCTGGCAGCCTTAGCGTATCTTGGTCGAATGGGTTATTTTGAATTCATTGATTGTCAGGTGGAGAGTAGCCACCTAACATCATTGGGAGCTAGGCTCATCAGCAGAGAAACTTTTGAGCAAAAACTTGAAAACGCGATAAGTGAAGACATGGCGCAGATTCAACACATAATTAGGGGAAACACCCCCGTCTCAGTTCGCAGCGTTCCTTGGCAAGAGGTGTTTCCTGAATCGACGACTCAGCTGCTTTGGGATGCCAGCGCATGACAGCATCACTGCGGGACATTCGGGTCTATACGACTTTTCCTCATGCGTGCAGTTATCTGACCGACCAAGAAGCGACGACGCTATTCATTGATCCACGCCAGACGCTATCTCAGGCGCTCTATACCCAGCTGTCACTCATGGGGTTTCGAAGAAGCGGAGACCACCTTTATCGACCGCACTGCAGTCAATGCAGCGCTTGTGTTCCCTCGAGAGTACCCGTGGCAGAATTTAGCCGCTCCAAGAGTCAAAAGCGTGTTTGGCGACGCAACCAAGATCTAAATGTGCGGGAAGACACGTCTATTGATGACGACGAGGCATACGCACTGTATGAACGTTACATTACGGGCCGGCATGCAGACGGTGACATGTTTCCCCCGGAACGAGAGCAGTATCGTTCGTTCTTGAACAACGGGCTAGGATGCACCCGGTATTTTCGTTTTTACGAACAGGAGCAGCTGATTGCTGTTGTCGTGGCAGACCAGATGCTCGATGGCCTCTCCGCGATCTATACGTTTTATGATCCCGCGCAGGAGGCGAGGAGTCTCGGCACCTATGCCGTATTGTTTCAGATTGATCTGATGCAGCAGGCTGAACTCGATTACGTGTATCTGGGTTACTGGATAAATAACTGCGATAAAATGAGCTACAAATCTCGATTTCAACCCCTTGAGTTATTTCGGGCTGGAAGCTGGCAGATCTCGCAGGTTATGGCCTCAGATGGCGACATCAGCCGCGGGGTACCCATGCGGTTTGTAGATAATCCGACCTAGCAGCACTTTTGAAGCGCGGTACTTTCGGGTAAAGTGCCGCCCACATCATTTTGGATGGCAATGTAAATGGCCAAAGAAGATCAGATCGAAATGGAAGGGGAAATCATTGATACCCTGCCCAACACCACATTCCGTGTGCGGCTTGAAAATGGCCACGTGGTTACGGCGCACATATCGGGAAAAATGCGTAAGAACTATATCCGCATTCTGACCGGAGACAAGGTTCGTGTTGAAGTCACGCCGTATGATTTGACCAAGGGTCGCATCACCTACCGAGAGCGTTAATCTTAGACGCGCTGCCCAGCGGCTAACCTATTGCCCCTAGACCGGTTAGCGATAGCAGCAGGCTGCTGTGTCATTGCGAAGGGGCGAACTGCGGGCAGTTCGCGCCGCTGTCAGGCCTCTACAGGGTTCTCGGACTCACTTTCTACGCTCACCTCGAGTTCGCTGCGGTCATCTTTCAGCGTTACCAAAGCCGTTCCGCCTTTATTGAGCGCACCAAAGAGCACCATATCGGCGAGAGGCTTCTTGATATGCTCTTGAATCACACGTGCCATCGGTCTAGCACCCATCGTGCGGTCGTAGCCTTTCTCGACTAACCATAAGCGGGCCTCTTCATCGACTTCTAATTGCACGCGCTTTTCGTCCAACTGTCCCTGCAGCTCGGTCAAAAACTTGTCAACGACGGTGAGAATCACGTCTTCGCCGAGAGGCTCGAAGGGTACAATCGCATCGAGGCGGTTTCTAAACTCTGGGGTGAACATTCGGTTAATGGCTTCAAGAGAATCGGTACTGTGGTCTTGTTGGGTGAAACCAATAGATCGACGGCTGATATTTTCGGCACCCGCATTGGTCGTCATCACCAGTATGACGTTGCGGAAGTCGGCTTTTCGTCCGTTATTATCGGTCAGTGTGCCGTGATCCATGACCTGTAACAGCAAGTTGAATACCTCAGGGTGCGCCTTTTCAACCTCATCGAGTAACACGACCGAATGTGGATGCTTAGTAACGGCGTCAGTCAGTAGCCCCCCCTGATCAAAGCCAACATAGCCAGGAGGTGCGCCAATGAGCCTAGACACGGTATGTCGCTCCATGTACTCAGACATATCGAACCTGGTGAGCTCTAGGCCCAACTGCAACGCGAGCTGTTTGGTGACCTCAGTTTTACCGACGCCGGTAGGCCCTGCCAGCAAAAATGAACCAATTGGCTTGTCCCCAGAGCGTAGCCCGGCCCGCGCCAACTTGATCGATGCGACGAGTTGAGTCACCGCCTTGCCCTGTCCAAACACCACCATTTGTAGATTAGACTCGAGCTTTTCTAACAGATCACGATCATCGGACGTGACTGTCTTTGGAGGGATTCGCGCTATTTTTGCGACTACCGATTCGATATCTCCCGCGCCGATCACCTTTTTGCGTTTGCTCACAGGTAATAGCTGCTGGTAGGCACCGGCTTCATCAATAACATCAATGGCTTTGTCAGGTAGGAACCGGTCGGTGATATAGCGTGCGGCCATCTCAGTGGCGACGCGCAAAGCCCGGTCGCTGTAGCGCAGGCCATGGTGGTCCTCAAAACGACTTTTAAGCCCCTTAAGAATTTTGTAGGCATCGTCCACCGAAGGCTCGAGGACATCAATCTTTTGAAAGCGCCGGCTCAGTGCCTTGTCCTTGTCAAAAATCCCACGGTATTCGGCAAAGGTTGTTGACCCAATGCAGCGCATTTTTCCAGAGCTTAAGAGCGGTTTGAGCAAGTTTGAGGCGTCCATTACGCCACCCGACGCCGCTCCTGCACCAATAATGGTGTGGATTTCATCAATAAATAAAATCGCATTATCACGTTCTTTTAAGTTCGCAAGCAGACCTTTGAAACGCTTCTCAAAGTCGCCCCGATACTTAGTGCCTGCCAGCAGGGCTCCCAGGTCAAGTGAGTACACAACCGCCCCTTGTAGCGTCTCAGGCACGTTGCCGTCCACAATCATCTTGGCCAGACCTTCAGCGATGGCTGTTTTACCCACCCCAGACTCGCCGACCAATAAAGGATTGTTCTTGCGTCGCCTGGCCAATATCTGCGCAACACGTTCAACTTCAGCCAAACGTCCAATCAAAGGATCAATCTGCCCGGATTTGGCCTCCTCGTTGAGGTCAGTAGCATAAGTGTCTAGCGGGGCTTCAGAAGTTTCAGCCTGATCTTCCTCCCCCGGTTCCCCTTCGCCTCGAGAGCCCTCTTCAGACTCCTCGTCCTTAGCAATGCCGTGAGTGATGAAATTCACCACATCAAGCCGAGAGACATTCTGGCTTTTAAGGAAATAAACGGCCTGTGACTCTTGCTCAGAAAAAATAGCCACTAAAATGTTGGCACCGGTCACTTCACTCTTGCCCGAGCTTTGCACGTGAAATACGGCACGCTGCAGCACTCGCTGGAAACCCAGCGTTGGCTGAGTATCTCGACCATCATCTTCATCGCCCAGAAGCGGCGTGGTGGAGTCTATGAACTCAACGAGGTCTCCGCGCAACGCGTCTATGTCGACGCCACAGGCGGCCATTACAGTCAAAGAGGCAGCATCCTCTAGCAATGCGAGCAAGAGATGCTCCACTGTGATGAACTCGTGACGACGCGAACGAGCCGTTCTAAAAGCATCGTTTAGAACAGTTTCCAGCTCTTTACTCAACATACCCTGTTACCTCTCTTTACTCGTCATCGGTCGGCTCAACTTCACACAGTAGCGGATGTCCGCTGTCTCTGGCATAGGTGTTTACTTGGGTGGCCTTGGTCTCGGCAATATCACGGGGATACACACCACACACGCCCTTCCCTTTGGTATGCACCATGAGCATGATTTGTGTCGCCTGCTCCCGGCTCAAACTAAAATAAGACTCAAGAATTTCTACAACAAACTCCATTGGCGTGTAGTCGTCATTGAGCAAGACCACCTGAAAAAGTGGGGGTCGTTTGAGCTTGGGCTTTGCCGGTGCTACCGCTAAGTCACCCTCACCTTCTCGATCGGGTTCATCCGGCGGGCCCATATACCAGTCATACATTTGCGTCTTCATTCCTAGAGTATATGTCAGGATGGCGAAACATTAGCCCCACCATCCGTGTGGGAACCCTCATATCAGGGTGCTTCGTCACCACAAATCCGAGCCGCACACCCATCCGATTGTTTTTGCCCGCCGCC
>QXYP01000308.1:5862-6252 GCA_009886815.1 Halieaceae bacterium | reverse complement strand
CGCCACTTCGGCGTGGTCAAACTAAACCGCTGGGCTCGATATTCTCAGCGGATCGGCACCTTCTCGGGGCCCGTTATCTAATACTTGGGGCGAGAATCCAAACATCAAGCGCGATGCGTACTTTTTTCCTCAGACATTTGAGCTCACCTTGCTCAAAGCGATCACCATCCTCTGATGCCATAAGCGCGGCAAGCCGTGTCGCTAAAGTGCGTTAACTAGTGTACTTACGACCTTCTTAGCGTTGTGGTTTACCCACCAAGATAAACGTACCTCGCAACCCTTCCAGCGGGCTTCTGGATAGGTAAGACAACTGACTCAACTCTACCCAACCTTAGGCTGACTGCAGAAGACGGCACATTGCGCCTGTCTGTTTATGGCAGACGTGGCTGG
>QXYP01000308.1:0-5852 GCA_009886815.1 Halieaceae bacterium | reverse complement strand
GCCCCGTTAGCCAAAGATACAGGTCAAAAAAAAGCCCGCATCAGCGGGCTTTAAACCATTATAAAACAATGACTTACATTGCCTTTATGATAGCCTTTCCAAAGTCTGAGCAGGAGACCAATGTCGCTCCCTCCATCAGACGTTCAAAGTCATAGGTGACGGTTCGGTCTTGAATGGCACCATTCATGCCATCGACGATCAAATCAGCCGCCTCATTCCAGCCCAAATGGCGCATCATCATTTCAGCTGACAAAATCAGCGAGCCAGGATTGACCTTGTCCTGCCCTGCGTACTTTGGTGCTGTGCCGTGAGTTGCTTCGAACAGGGCAACCGTATCAGACAGGTTTGCTCCTGGAGCGATGCCAATTCCACCTACCTGAGCCGCCAGGGCATCAGACAAATAGTCGCCATTGAGATTGAGTGTTGCGACCACACTGTAGTCTTTAGGACGGGTCAGAACCTGCTGCAGCATGGCATCGGCAATAACATCTTTGATAATAATAGGGTCACCGGTGATCGGGTTTTTAATTTCCACCCAGGGTCCACCATCGACTAACTGACCGCCAAACTCTTCCTGAGCCAGCTCATAGCCCCAATCCCGGAACGCGCCCTCAGTAAATTTCATGATGTTGCCTTTATGAACCAGCGTTACTGAAGGCAGGTTTTGATCAATGGCATACTGAATCGCTTTGCGAACCAAGCGCTTAGTTCCCGCTGAGGATACCGGTTTAATGCCAATACCCACGTCTTCGGGGAAGCGAATTTTTGTGGCACCCATTTCATTAATGATGAAATCAACGACTTTCTGGGCTTCCGGCGTACCGGCCTGATATTCGATACCCGCGTAAATATCTTCAGAGTTCTCGCGAAAGATCACCATATTGCAGTCTTCAGGTCGACGTACCGGCGACGGAACACCCTCGAACCAGCGAACCGGGCGAAGACAGGTGTATAGATCAAGCTCCTGGCGAAGCGCCACATTCAATGAACGAAAACCACCCCCTACCGGAGTTGTTAGCGGGCCTTTAATGGCAACGGCGTAGGTTTTAATCGCTTCCAGCGTCTCCTCAGGGAACCAGTCGCCTTCGTACAGCTCGGCAGCCTTTTCCCCGGTATAAATTTCCATCCACGATATCGCCTTTTGCCCTCCGTAGGCCTTTTCGACGGCGGCGTTGACCACATCGATCATTACCGGCGTAATATCGACCCCAATTCCATCACCTTCAATGTAAGGAATGATAGGCTTATCGGGCACAGACAGGCTGTTGTCCTCGTTGACTGTAATGACGTCTCCGGTGTCCGGAACCTTAATGTGCTTGTATGACATATTACGAGAATCCTATTTTTAGTTTAATTCAGGTATTGCAATGGATTCCGTTCCAATGACATGCGACGACAGGCAACAGGGCATGCCTACTCGGGGCCCCCGGCGTTGTGCAGGTTTATTGGAACGTAATTGGACGATGGCATTAGGCCACCTCCCCCAGCGCAGAAGTCTAACATTAATCAGGAGGGTCTGGGATTGCCGGACATTATTCTGCTGAATAAACCCTATCGGGTCCTGAGCCAATTCACCGATAGGGATAACAATCCGCCTAGGCAAACTTTGGGTAATTTATTGTCCGCACCTGCATTTCGCGTTGCCGGCAGGCTAGATTATGATTCCGAGGGGCTGACCTTGCTGACGAATGACGGCATGCTCCAGCAACGCATTGCCAATCCGAAGTTCAAATTATGGAAAACCTACTGGGTTCAGGTTGAGGGCACTCCCTCACAACAAGCCATCGACCAACTGGCCTCGGGTTTAGCCTTAAAAGATGGAAAAACGAAGCCCGCCAAAGTTAAAGAAATACCTGCTCCGGAGCTGTGGGATAGGTCGCCGCCGGTGCGATTTCGAGCGCATATTCCCGATGCATGGCTGGAAATCTCAATTCAAGAGGGGCGCAACCGTCAAGTCCGGAGAATGACCGCTGCAGTCGGTTTGCCCACTCTGAGGCTCGTTCGCATGACGATTGGCGATTGGCAACTTGGAGATCTAAAGCCGGGGCAATACTTGAGGCAATCTGCGGAGGTCAGCAAATGACTGAGCGCTGGCGACCCAATGTCACGGTCGCGGCAGTCGTGGTGAAAGATGACTGCTACCTCATGGTTGAAGAGCAACCTGTGGATTCGGATCGGCCGGTGCTCAATCAGCCCGCCGGTCATTTGGAGCAAGGTGAAACGCTACTCGAGGCGGTACACCGTGAAGTGCTAGAAGAGACGCGCTGGGAAGTTGAGGCCACGGGGTATCTTGGCGTAGCGCTATTCAGCGCGCCTAACCGTACTACCTATTTAAGGCATACTTTTCTCTGTTCTGCCCTATTGGAGCATAGCGACCGGGACCTTGATGACGGTATTATTGGAGCTCACTGGATGCGCTTTGATGAGATCGAGCGTCTTGCGTCCATCCACAGAAGTCATTTGGTCCTTGAAGTGCTGCGCCAACATAGAGCTGGTCTCTGCGCACCGCTTTCACTCATCATAGAATCGTGAGTTTATGAATAGTTCTCGCACAAGCACCGTCATTGTTGGAATGTCCGGCGGAGTTGATTCTTCAGTTGCAGCCTTGTTGCTACGAGATCAGGGGTATCACGTCGAAGGCCTGTTCATGAAAAATTGGGATGAGGACGACGGCACTGAGTACTGTACGGCTAAGGAAGATCTCGCTGATGCCCAAGCCGTCGCGGCCTCCTTGGGTATTAAGTTGCACAGCGCAAATTTCGCCGCAGAGTACTGGGATGGCGTCTTTGAGCACTTTCTTGCCGAATACCAAAGCGGGCGCACGCCCAACCCCGACATTCTTTGTAACCGAGAAATAAAGTTTCGTGCCTTTTTAGACTACGCGACGGATCTCGGCGCTGATTTCATAGCGACGGGGCATTATGTGCAGCGCGACGACACTGGCGAGCGTACAGCCCTCAGAAAAGGGGTTGATGTCGACAAGGATCAAAGCTATTTCCTCCATCAGGTGGGACACCGCGAGTTGTCCCGAAGCTTGTTTCCCGTAGGAGGGCTAGCCAAGCCCGAGGTTCGAAATATCGCAGAAGGAGCCGGTCTAGCTACAGCGCGTAAAAAGGATTCAACAGGAATCTGTTTTATCGGCGAACGACGCTTCACAGATTTTCTTCAACAATATTTGCCCGCACAACCGGGCGTCATCGAAGATGTAAATGGAGAGCCGCTGGGGGAGCACCAAGGATTGATGTACCACACCATCGGTCAACGCCAGGGCTTGGGCATTGGCGGACTGGCAGATCGCACAGATGCGCCTTGGTATGTCGTTGAAAAAAACATCGAGCGTAATACGCTCATCATTGCCCAGGGAAATGATCATTCAACGCTTTTCAAGAGCACCCTTCACGCCAAAAGCCTGTTCTGGATTTCAGGGAGCGCCCCTACTTTTCCCCTGCAATGCGCCGCTAAAGTACGTTACCGCCAGCCGGATCAGAGCTGTGTTGTTTCCGAGACTGAGGCTGGATTCGTTGTCCAATTTGACGTTCCGCAACGTGCAATTACGCCCGGGCAGTCGGTGGTATTTTACAATGACGATATTTGCTTGGGTGGCGGTATTATAGAGAGCGCGATATGAATGCATCGAACCCGCTTAAAGAGCAGACCCTCGCTCTTGCGGGGGTCGCTCAGGCTGCCAGGATTGTTGACCAGCTGTCTCGGACGGGAACCTATCCGATCGAATATTTGGAGGCGTCGCTACATTCCTTATTTAGCTTTGATGCCGAAAATGTTGAAGGGGTTTTTGGTAACATTCAGGGCGTTAAACTCGGGCTACAAAACTTGGCAGCAGGCCTCGCTCCCGGTGATGATGAAACGATGGGCACCATGATGCGCTACTTTCTGTCCATTTTGCATCTTGAAGGGAAATTTGCTGGTCGCCCTGATTTACAGGAAGTGGTACACAACCGGCTGCAACACTCTAGCTACAAAGCGGCACACTTTAGCTCGCAATCTAAGGAGATTTGCCAGAGCGTCGCGGCGGTCTATTCCGATACGCTAAGCACCCTATCCTTCAGAATCAAGATTGCCGGGAGTGCCCAGCATCTGCAAAGCGAGGCTAATGCTGAAATGATTCGTGCTCTACTGCTGGCCGGCGTGAGATCGGCGTTTCTCTGGCGGCAATTGGGAGGACGTCGATGGAAATTAACATTTCAGCGAGGACGTATTCGTGCAACCGCGCTGGAATTGTGTCGCGAACTGGGCATACGCTAGTGATTCGCATAGACAAGACTAATGAACAGGTAGAAACCTAATGGAACTCAATGCTCTTACAGCAATTTCACCGATCGATGGGCGATATGGCACCAAGCTTAAGCCCCTTCGCGAAGTTTTTAGCGAATACGGGCTAATCGCCCGCAGAGTACATGTAGAGGTGCGCTGGTTGCAGTGCCTGGCCGCGAATACGAGTATTGCTGAAGTGCCCCCGTTGAGCCCCGCTGCGACAAAGTTCCTTGACGATTTGCTGGGTAATTTTGGCCCTGAAGAAGCCGCTCTAATCAAAGGCATTGAGGCAACGACTAACCACGATGTAAAAGCCGTCGAATATTTTTTGAAGCAAGCCGTAGCAGGCGAACCGGAGTTAGCAGCGGTCAGCGAATTTATCCATTTTGCCTGCACCTCTGAAGACATTAACAACTTGGCCCACGGCTTAATGCTGAAAGACGGACTGGCGATACTGCTAACGCCTATGCGGCAGATTATTAGCGCACTCGCCGATCTCGCTCAAGAACAGGCAGAACAACCCATGTTGTCGCGTACCCATGGCCAGACTGCCAGCCCAACGACACTAGGCAAAGAATTAGCCAATGTGGTAGCTCGACTTCAGCGACAGTTCGAACAATTAGAAGCGGTAACTCCCCTGGGGAAAATCAATGGCGCTGTGGGAAATTACAATGCCCATTTAGCAACCTACCCGAATGTTGACTGGCCGACTGTTGCACAGCATTTTGTCGAAGCGCTAGGGTTAGTCTGGAATCCCTATACCACTCAGATTGAACCTCATGACTACATGGCAGAAATTTTCGACACCATGATGCGCTTCAACACCATTTTGATCGATTTCAACCGAGACATCTGGAGCTATATTTCTATCGGGTACTTTAAGCAGCGTACGGTAGATGGCGAAGTCGGCTCATCTACCATGCCCCACAAGGTGAACCCTATCGATTTTGAAAATTCGGAAGGCAATCTTGGGTTAGCTAATGCGCTGATGTCACACCTCTCTCAAAAATTACCCATAAGCCGCTGGCAGCGAGACCTCACAGACAGCACGGTACTGCGCAATATGGGCGTGGGTTGCGCTTA
The DNA here is from genome assembly GCA_009886815.1 of Halieaceae bacterium. Lineage (GTDB taxonomy): Bacteria > Pseudomonadota > Gammaproteobacteria > Pseudomonadales > Halieaceae > Luminiphilus. Next base: position 497 of record QXYP01000308.1, on the reverse strand, counting down.
CGAACTCTTGGCCTATCAGAGCTGCTTGAAAGGCATTAGTAAACTACAGGTCAATACGACGCAGATTGCAGAAGACTTAAATAACAGCTGGGAGGTACTTGCAGAGCCCATTCAAACGGTCATGCGTCGATATGGTATTCCTGAGCCGTATGAGAAACTTAAAGCACTGACCCGAGGCCAAGCAATCACTCCCACTGTGTTGGCAACGTTTATCGATTCCCTCGATTTGCCCGATGAAGCCAAGGTGGCTTTGCGTACCATGACACCCGCCAGCTATACGGGTAATGCCGCATATCAGGCGAAAAATATTCGAGACTGATGACAAGGTGAATTGAGCGTGCCGGAATCGCTACTGACCTTTGAATTTGATGAGCAAGCTTTTCTTGCTTCCTACTGGCAGCGCAGGCCCCTTCTCATTAAAGGCGCATTACCCAACTGGCGGTCGCCCATTACGCCGGAAGAGCTCGCCGGTTTGGCACTTGAAGAAGAGGCTGACA
>QXYP01000307.1 GCA_009886815.1 Halieaceae bacterium | reverse complement strand
CCGCCATGCCTGAACGATCAGAGACTCTGAACATGACCGCCGATTGCTCAGGGCGCGCGCTGTCATCGCCGGCGCCTTTTAGCGCTATCGTGTCAGGAGTGGTGCTGATAAACGCAATTTTGCTGGGGTCTATACCGCCACTGCCACCGCCTTGCCCATTGGTGACCATTTCTACCGAAATGACATCCTCATAGATATTGCCATCCACGTCAGTAAAACTTGCAGTCACGAATCCTGCACCTTCGGTCCCATCACCAAATAATTCGAATTTGGCAAATTCACTAGCAGTAGTGAGTGATGTACCGGTCTCTGGGGTGATGATCCCCACGTCACTGGTTAGCGTGACTAAGAGTGCCGTGGTTTGTTGCTGAGCACTGCTCGCCGAAACTCTGACGAACACATCGATACCCGACTCATTAAAGATCGCACCTGAGCTTGGGTCGGTTATTTTGATCTCGTAAAGCGGCGTACCTTCGCTGGAGGTAATGTTGAGATTATTACTGAAGGTATTGCCTTGCTCAGAGGTGAAACTGCTGCTCACAATCCCTGCGCCTTGGGCGCCATTGTATTGGAGTGTAAAAGTGGCGTTGCCCGAACTGTCGGTAACTGCTGAGCCATTGGAGGGCGCTATGTCCGCGACGTCACTGGTCAGTGAGACGATCTCTCCTGGAACGAGGGAACCTGACGCTGAACCGGAGCGCAAGTTGACGGTCACAGTGATAGGTGTAGATGGTGTTAATGATCCAGAGTTGCTTGTCATCGATAAGAAAAATAGATCGTCCTCGGAGACCTGCGCTTCAATGTTTTCTGAAATTTGCAATTCGCCTTGGGTTGTCGCGTAGCTAGCGGTTAAGACCCCCGCGCCTACGGTGCCATCAAACCCCAGAGTGAATTCTGCAGTACCGTTATCTGTGAGGGCTGAACCGTTGGCAGGACCTATGGTGCCCAGTGTTGAAATCAACGTAATGACTTCATCATCGATGTCTTGCGTGGCTCCCTCAAGGTCGGTGATAGCCACACGAACGGTGAGAGGACTTTCCTCAGACAGCACGTTACTGGCATTTCCACTACTGTCTAAGAGTGTTAATGCGAGTGCGTTTTCAGAGGCAGCTGACGTCGCTTCTACAACGGCTGTTTCAATCAGGGAGATATCGTTATTGCTGAAGCTGGCCGTGACGGTTCCTGCCCCCAGGGTATTGCCGAACTCAAGGGTAAAGTCGGCAACGCCAGCGGCGTTTGTCAGGCTACTGCCGTTAGTGGGGAGAACCGTTGCAATGTCGCTGGTGAGGTTGATAATTCGCGATTCAATGGTGGCGGTTGCCGAAGTTGAACTTAGTGTGACGCGTGCGGTGAGCATAGCCTCGGGAGAGAGTTCTGTACTGGGGTTTCCTGCAGCATCGAGAAGCTCAAGCGTTAGTCCGAATCCGCCAATATTTTCGCTTGTGGCTTGAATTTCGATATTTTGAGATCTCGAAAAAGCCTCGTCGGCTGTGCCTGCTTCTTCCGTCGTGGGCGAATACGTCGCGGTGATGATACCCGCGCCTTGATCTGTCTGGGCTTGAATTTGGAAGGTGGCCTGACCGCTATCGTCAGTAAGTGCGGAGCCGTTGGACGGGTCTACGGTGCCAATCGAACTCTCCAGTAGAATAATGTCGTTTGTCACTGGAGTCTTAGTGGCGCCTTCTACACTGTAAAGTGTGACTGTCACGGTGAGAGGATCAGCACTGGAAAAGCGCTGTGTTGTGTTGCCTGATGAATCTGTAGTGACTAACTCTAAAAGGTAGGCCGGTGCTTCTGCGATGGCTTGTATGCTAAATGACACATCGACAGACTGCGTTGCCTCGGTGTACGTGGCGGTCAGGGTGCCCGCGCCCTCCGTACCATCAAAGGTCACCTCAAAAAGTGCAACACCATTTGCGTCGGTGAGTGCTGAGCCGTTATCAGGGCTTACCGTGCCCACTGAGGCGCCCAGTTCTACAACAGCATTTGTGATTGGGTCACCGTTGGCCCGCTCTAAAGTGACTTCAATCGTTAAGGGGTTACTGCGTGAAAGTTGATTATCTGGGTCTCCTGCGGCGTTAGTGGCTGCAATGGCAATCACAGCATCCAGTTGGTCGGCGCCCTCGTTACCGAGAAACCCACCGCTGCCGGTGCCGCCACCCCCGCCACAAGCTGAAATAATCAAACCTGCCACGATTAAACTGATAACCCGGGTCGTTGTCCTTAACCACCGATTGAGCATTGCGTGTTCTCCCTTTAGAACTAAAGCGCTTAGGCATCGTTAATATGAGAACTTTATCACGGCGAGCGCAGGGAAGCAGGTCAGTTATCGTTGAATGCCGGATCTTATGCCGGGTTACCGCTTGGCAGTTTTCTGTTGAATTTTTATGAATTTATAGCCAGTTAAGCCTGCTTTGCATAAACAGCTGCTGTTATTCTAAGACGATGACGAACGCTCCTGCCATCGATCAATCGCCGACACTTAGCGCCACTGTGGTGCTTCACCACAGCCCGCTTACGCAGTTACAAGCAATGATAACGAGTCTGGACAAGGCCGCTGGGCTCTTGGGGGCTAACCTGCCCTTATATTTAGTAGACCAGAGTCAGTCGGCAGCGTATTCCCAGGCCGTTCAAGCGATGCTTCGTAAAGCCCCCCCTGATAGCTTGCTTCAGCTTCATTACATTGCCCGGGTAACCAACGATGGCTACGGCGCAGGCCACAATACCGTGCTTGATTCGGTGTTGGGACACTATCACCTCATTTTGAATCCCGATGTCGAATTGCCTGAGAGTGCCTTGGTTCAGGTCATGGACAATCTTAGAGACCATCCTGAGGTCGCAATTATGGCACCACGAGCAGCCAGCGAAATGGGTGATGAGGAGCATTTGGCCAAGCGCTACCCGAGTGTTTTGGTGCTTTTCCTCAGGGCTTTGGGCTTTGCCCCATTAAAACGCTGTTTTTCTCGGCAATTGGCGCTCTACGAGCTGCGAGATTTGCCCGACGAGGGCGGTTTGCAGGACGTGCCGCTGTTGTCGGGTTGTTGCATGATCGTGCGATCAGATGCCCTGCGCGCTGTGGGTGGTTTCAATGAGCATTTTTTTATGTACTTTGAAGACTACGATCTGTGTATGCGCTTAGCGAGCAAGGGGCGAGTCGTTCGAGATACCCGTGTACGCATTGTGCATCATGGTGGTGGGGCGGCTCGGAAAGGGCTGCGCCATATTATCTGGTTCCTCTCGGGAGGTTTCCGTTTTTTCCAAATATGGGGTTGG
>QXYP01000306.1 GCA_009886815.1 Halieaceae bacterium | reverse complement strand
ATTCTCTGACTGATTGGCCCGAGCAAGTGGTGGCCATGCAACGCAATTGGATCGGGCGTTCCGAGGGCGCTACGGTGCGATTCCCGCGTGATGACGGCGAGGCTATCGAGGTTTACACCACACGGCCCGATACCCTTATGGGGGTCACCTATCTAGCAGTCGCCCCACAGCACCCGCTGGCTATCGAGGCTGCCGCCAACAACCCTGAACTGGCGACTTTCATTGAACAGCTCGGGCACATTAAGGTTGCCGAGGCCGACATGGCCACCCTAGAAAAACAAGGGATGGACACGGGGCTAACGGTATCGCACCCCCTCACGGGCAAGCCTCTGCCCCTTTGGGTCGCCAACTTCGTACTGATGGGCTACGGATCAGGCGCCGTCATGTCGGTTCCGGGCCACGACCAACGGGACTGGGAGTTTGCCACTAAATATGGCCTTTCGATTGTCCAGGTCATTGACGACGTGGAGGACCTGCCCGCAGATATCACCCGGGCTGCCTATACCGAAAAAGGCTGTCTTATTAACTCCGGAGAATTTGATGGCCTAAACTTTACAGAGGCTTTCGCCGCTATAGTCGAGCGCCTTGCTGAGCACGATCTAGGGGAAAGTACGGTCAATTTCCGTCTGCGCGACTGGGGTGTATCTCGGCAACGCTACTGGGGAGCCCCAATCCCCGTTATCAACTGCAAAACCTGCGGGTCGGTTCCGGTGCCGGCTGATGATCTTCCCGTCGTACTTCCCACCGACGTTGCACTGGAGGGCGTGGGATCACCCCTCAATAAACTGGACAGCTTTACCAAAACAAATTGCCCACGCTGTGGCCAAGCAGCAGAACGGGAAACCGATACGTTTGACACCTTTATGGAATCATCTTGGTACTACGCGCGCTATGCCTCCGCCGGTAACAACAACGTTATGCTTGACGATGAAGCCAATTACTGGCTCGAAGTAGACCAGTACGTAGGCGGCATTGAACATGCCATTTTGCACCTACTTTACGCGCGTTTCTTTCATAAACTGCTGCGCGACGAAGGCTTAGTAACCTCTAATGAACCGTTTAAACGTTTGCTTACCCAAGGGATGGTGCTTAAAGACGGCACTAAAATGTCAAAATCACGCGGTAATACCGTGGATCCTCAGAAGTTGATCGATCGCTACGGTGCCGATACGGTGCGTCTCTTCAGCATGTTCGCCGCCCCTCCTGAACAAAGCCTTGAATGGTCAGACTCCGGTGTTGAGGGCGCTAACCGTTTCCTGCGACGCCTTTGGCGAATGGTCTCTGAGCATATCGGCCGAGGGCCCGTGGCTGACATAAAGATCAGCGAGCTCGACAAGGCACAGAAAAATCTCCGTCGAAAAACCCATGAAACCATCGGCAAGGTCGATGATGATTACGGTCGCCGACAAACTTTCAACACGGCTATCGCGGCTGTTATGGAGCTCTGTAACGAAGTCAGCAAGCTCGATACCAGCTCTGCCAACGGTCTAGCCGTAGAGCGCGAGGCTTTACAGGCGGCCCTACTGCTACTTTGCCCCATCGTGCCCCATGCTACCGAGCATCTATGGCGCGAGCTGTGTGGCGAAGATATTATTTTGGCACGATGGCCGTTAGTTGATAGCGCCGCATTGAGCAGGGACGAATTAGAAATTGTGGTTCAAGTTAATGGCAAGGTGCGAGCCAAACTCAGCGTGGCGGTAGATGCAGACAAAGAAACGCTGGAGGCGGCCGCTTTGGCAGAAGAGAACGTCATACGCTTTATCGAGGAAAAAACCGTACGAAAGGTTATCGTTGTGCCAGGTAAACTCGTCAATGTCGTTGCTAATTAATGGCTATCGTCGTGAGTGCAGACATTATGAAAATATCCCAGCTTGGTCTGCATAGCGCAGCCGTTTTACTGATCTGCTCCTTGATGGGATGTGGGTTCCAACTAAAAGGAACCCCAGGGTCCCCAGATTCACCATCGCTAGCCGGTACTGAACTGGTGCTAATCAGCAGTCAGCCTCGAGGCGAACTCACCACCGCGCTGCGCGAGCAGTTGCGCCTGCAGGGTGTGGTGGTTGGTGAAAAAACCACTGAAGGGCTGGTTCTTCGCCTGGGCGGGGAACGTTTTCAACAGCGCAACCTGTCTTTAACAGCCCAAGCGAGAGCCGCTGAAGTGGAGCTCACCATGATAGCGAGCGTGGCCCTAAGCCAAGGTGCTACCGAACTTATTGTGGAAAGCGATGCTCAGGTGGTGCGCCAGTTTCTGAATGACCCGCTAAATGTGGTGGGCAAGACCGAAGAGCTTCGGCTACTGCGCGAAGAAATGCGGCAAGATCTCGCGGCTCAGATTATCCGACGCATCACGCATAGCCTTGGCAATTAGATGCCGATCAAACCGGAGCAACTCTCACAGAATCTTAGCCGCGAGTTAAAGCGGTGCTATTTGGTATTCGGCGACGAGACACTGATCGTTGAAGAGTGTGCCGATACGATTCGAGCCGCTGCCCGATCTGCCGGCTGTACCGAGCGGGAAATTATCGAGGTTTCGGGAGCCGGTGACTGGCAACAGCTGTTGCAAAGCGCCGGGGCTTTATCACTATTTGCTGATCGCAAGCTCATTGAAATTAGACTGCCATCGGGGAAACCTGGAACTGAGGGTAGCAAGGCACTTCAGGAATACCTCTCTCTGGATACGGAAGACGTGCTTCTGATCATTGCGGGGAAAGTGGACAAACAGTCGCAACGCGCCAAGTGGTTTACCCGAATCGACCAAGATGGGCTGGCAGTACAAATATGGCCAATAGGACGTCGCGAGCTTCCCGGCTTTCTACAGCAGCGGCTTAAGAGCGCTGGATTACGCGCTGATCGTGATGCAGTACAACTTCTTGCCGAGCGTGTTGAGGGGAATTTACTGGCGGCCGTGCAGGAGGTCGACAAACTCCAACTGCTGACCACATCAGAGCATGTCACCGTCGACACGGTTTTAAACAGCGTGCTTGCCAACGCCCGATACAGCACCTTTGGTCTGGCAGATACCGCGTTAAGTGGTGATGCTGTGGCCGCCCTTAGAACATTACGGGGCTTAGAGGCTGAATCGACCCAACCCCCTGCGGTGCTATGGCCGCTAAATCGAGATATCGCATTGCTCGCAGGTCTACATGACGACTGTGCGAAGGGTCAGGCACTATCACGGGCCATGAATCAACGAGGTGTTTGGCGCAGCCGCATGGCCCTCGTTCAGGGGGCCGCAGAACGACAGAACGCCAGTGGGATTGCCCGGCTCCAAAAACTGGCTTTTCAAGCTGACGCAACGGTGAAAGGTTTTGAAAAAGGTAACCCTTGGGACATTTTGGACCAGCTTGTGGTGCTGCTGGCCCAGGGCCCTGGTGACAGATCTGTAAGACCCTCCAGAACGCAATAGCCGCTTATAACCCCGACAGGCTGGTCCGGCGTGAATAAAGTAGCAGTAACACCAGCCATCCAGCACCGGCTGCTACTGTGAAAACAGGGGTATAGCCAAAAATATCGGTTAGTGCACCCAGCGCAGCAGACCCCAGCGCCGGCCCTCCCATGGCAAACAGGGTCCACAAACTCAACACACGACCGCGATAACGCTCCTCTAGGCACAGCTGAATAATCGTTTGGCAACCGGTACCCGCAATAGTCGTGAATAAACTTAACGCAAAGATCAGCGCCCCCAATCGGTATAAATCAGAGCCCAGAAACAAGCCCAGCATTAACAGAGCGGCGCCAGCGATAGCTAATGCTACAAGGTTGAGCAGGCTCGCCGTATCGGCCTGTTGACGGGTCAAAATTAGACCACCAACGATAGAACCCAGGCCTGCACATGCTGTTAACGTAGCCAGTTCTTTTGCCCCTCCACCCAAGAAGCCACCGGCAAATGCAGGCAAGAGCTCCACAACCGTCCTACCCAGCATGCCGTTGAGTACCGTGAATGCAAAGATCAGTTGAATAGCAGGCTCGGCTCGCACATAACGAAGCCCCGCTGTAAATTGCTGCAGGAATGGCTCCCGGGGTCGCGGCTCACGAATCCCTATTCCATGAATTTTTAATAAGATAGCTGCCGCAATCGCAAACATGACCCCGGCAAGCATAAACGCCAATGCTGGACCAGAACTGGCAATAAGAGCCGCGCCTAAAGCGGGTCCAAGAATACGAGCAATATTGAAGGTTGTGGCGGAAAGCCCTACGGCACTGGGCAGTGCCGCCCGTTCAACTAAAAGCGGTATCAGGGCGAGTCGCATAGGGCTATGACCCGATGTCACAACTCCCATAGCCAAAGCTAAGGCCAGCAATACCGGAATTCCAAAAGCATTGGCCCACAGCGCCGCGGCACCGCCAAGCGCAATGATTCCATGCACCAGCATTGAAGCCACCAGGCCATAACGGGGATTGATTCGATCTGACAAAATACCGAACCAAGGTGACAAGAGCAGCGCAGGGGCCAGCATTAAGGCGGCGGTTATACCGACCCAACTTGCAGATGCGGTGAGATCCCAAGCACTCCAACCCAGTAAAAAGCGCAACATCCAGGAACCGAGACTGGAAAACCAGCTCGCCGGAAAATAACGCCTAAATGCCACCTCATTTAAAGCTGACCGCCTTACCTGTCGCTTTTCACGACGCTTCAAACAACCTCCCCTTGATTTTGTGGGCCTAGCAGACTACTGTTCATTTATACAGTATCTTATACAGCAGTACGTACAGCTCTTGGCAAGTCAGCTGTACGTTCCTAGCCGCAGAGGAGTACAACATGTCTGACCCACTTGAACACATCATCAATCGTCCTGATACCTGGCGCGGTATGAATACTGGCGAAAATGTATTCGCAATGCGTACATCTGCCAACAGTGACCTGCACGGTGTCGATACACTGCCCACCGGGTTTGCAGCACTCGACGCTGAAATAGCCATGTCTGGCTGGCCGCTACGCGGTGGTGTTGAAGTCCTTAGTAAGGACAGCGGTACCGACTCTATGGGCCTGTTTCTACCCACCATGGCAGCTCTCAGCGACCAACACCGGTGGCAGGCTTTTATTGCGCCACCCCATGCACCTTACGCCCCGCTACTCGCTGCCCGAGGTATTGCTACGGAGCAAATCCTAATGGTGCACCCCAAAGACCGTGAAGAGCGACTATGGGCCACCGAACAAGCCATTCGCAGCACCACTTGTAGTGTAGTTTTCAGTTGGCTAGGGGCCAGTGATTACCGTTATGCTGAATTGCGAAAACTGCAGTTAGCTGCCACTGAAAACGACACCCTTGTCGTTCTATTTCGGGCTCATCAAGCCACCGAACAACATACACCCTTTAGTTTGCGCCTAACGGTCAATCGCTATCACACCGTTGACATCCTGAAGCAACGTGGTGGAAGACCGGCAAGTAATATCAGACTGCCCGACGAAGAGGATATCATCAACACACCACAACCCTGGGAGATTCCCACAGGAAAAATGCGTCGGACCCATACCGGACAAATACTGACACCAGTTGCTTAAAATGGGGCGGTCAAAAATGCTCAAATGACGTTGCATGAACAGGCAAGCTACACTAGTTTATTTGTCCTGCCGACAGCCCCTATAGAGGCCATTTCATGGAACCTTTTCCTCACCGTTATACCGTCACTGCGAGCGGTAAAGAAACTAATAGCCACATTACGGTTGCTGCCTCGGGCCTGCCTGATATCACCACAAATGCACCCTCGGAGTTTGGCGGCCCGGGTGATCAATGGAGCCCTGAATCACTATTCATGGCCGCAGTAGCCGACTGCTTTATTTTAACGTTTCGTGCAATTGCGCAAGGGTCCAGAGTGCAATGGAATCAAATCCAATGCCAGGCTACGGGAACTCTTGATCGTATCGATCGCGAACCCAAATTTACGGAGATTCAGCTGCATGTCACCGTAACGCCACAAGGCGATATCAGCACAGAGCGCGTACAACGTATTCTCGAAAAGGCTGAAGACAGCTGCTTAATTACCAATTCATTAAGCGCAACCGTATCTATGACCAGCGATATTCAGTTCGCCTAATGTCATTGGACACTTGGCTTAGCGAGTGGGGGGTTACCCTAGGTATAACGGCACTCATGGCCCTTATGGTTTTTATTGTTTGGGACCTTGCCCGTCGTAACAATGCCGGGCGTTACGGCACCTTTATTTTATTTATTGCCCTCGCTATGGGCTTGCTGGGCTTTGCCATTAAAGGTGTTATCCAGTATTTAATGGAAGGGGGTGGTCTTTAGATCTAACTAGAATTTAAAGGAACGTTTCTCTAAAAAACTGTGTCATACGCCGGTTTCGGGAAAGCTGCGATTTTTTTATTGCTCATCACAACGTCAAGATGGCGCCACTTTAAAAGCGTGGCAAAATAATAAAGACACACCCCAAAAAAAGCCTCGCCCCAAATTTCAGGCTGTCTCATTAAAGACTCTGATTTACTCAAAATCTATCCGGCCACATTACGGTACCCCATGGCACCTCCAGTTGTCGTGAGCGACTCATAACAAGCCTTAAGACAACAACAACTTCAATAAAGAAGGTGTTCTGAGGTCGATTAAAAAGAATTACCAATACTGTATATATATACAGTATTATTAAACTATGTCTCTTTGGCTCTACCTTCGGTTTCCCCGGCTCCCCCTTGAGTGTCAACCACTACAACAGGATCACCCTGCCGTTGTCATAGAGCGACAGCGCGTGATTGCCGTTAACGACGAAGCACAGTCGGCAGGCCTTAAACCCGGGCAAAGTACCGCCACCGTTCGCGCCCTCGTCGAAACACCTCATCTGCAACTCATTGAACGTGACCTAAGCCAAGAGGCACGTGCACTGGAACGTTTAGAATGCTGGGCTTATAGCATCACACCAACGCTGGAACGCTGGCAAAATGAGGGACTGCAACTTGAAGTGGGTCGATGCTTAAAACTGCATGGCGGTCTTAAAGAACTCGTCAACAACATCCAAAGTGACCTCGAACAGCGGGGCTTTACAGTGCGATCAGGCTTAGCCCCCAATCGCTGTGCAGCCTGGCTACTCAGCCACTGGGACCAGAATTTTTTATACGCATCAGAGCAAAGCCTACGACAAAGGCTCGATGAGATTCCCCTGCATTTACTGCGCAACGCTCAAGCAGATCAATTTTTTAGCGCCATTACCCGTCTTGAAAAAGCCGGAATTCAAACACTGGGAGAAATACTCAACATGCCCGCAAGCGCATTGGGACGCCGCTGTGGTCAGGGGTTTCAAAAATGGCTGAGCGATGTCACGGCGACTTCGGACACCGTTACCCAAGACTTTCATCCGCCCCCCCGGTTTTATGATTGCCTATGGTTCGGCTTTGAAATTCGCAACCAGATCGAGCTACACCCCGCCATGCAGCAATTGTTGCAGGCTTTAACGCGCTTTTGCCGTGCAACACAGCATCAGGCAACCCATATTGAATGGCAGATGCTACGGATGCGTGGCAATAACGATCTTTTTGACGTGCGTAGCAGTGAAGCACACAGTAATTCCGAGGTCTGGTTTGAGCTGTCACGACTGAGCCTAGAGCAGCATGCACTGGGTACCGACATAGAGGGATTGGCACTCCATGTTCACCAATTACAAGCTCAACACGACGTTGTTGCCGACTTGTTTGGCGAAGCCCACAACCGTGAACCCCTGCATAACCTGGTTGACCGCCTCAGATCACGTCTAGGGCTACAAGCCATTAACCAAATTGCTCTACGCGAGGCACATTTACCTGAACACAGTCAGCACTTAAGTCAAGATGTCGCATCGCTGCCGCCGTTCTTAACGGGACTGGCACAAAGACCCTTCTGGCTATTTGATGAGCCCCACCCCATACGACTTAAAGACGATGTATTGCATTGGAACGGTGTATTAACGCTATTGCTAGGACCTGAGCGCCTTGAGGATAACTGGTGGCAAAAGCCCGCCAGCCGGGACTATTACATTGCCCAAACCCAAGCAGGGCAACCTATCTGGATTTTCGAAGACCGCTATAGCAAGCAGTGGTACGTACAAGGAATACTGCCATAAGTACCGCAACCGTCGTCACCCACAATACTCTCAGAGCCTCTTAGAGTTAGTTAGCTGGGCTAGCCATTATCGTTGGTGGGCCTGCATCAGTTTAAAGAGCTCATACCTTAGCAAGGGGAACCCAAGTCTCAATCATTAACTGAACACTTTCTATCTTCGGCCTACCGCATTACGCACCGTTTCCCATACAAAAAACCAGACTCCGCTGTAGCGCATGCTGTCAGTGCAACCAGACCAAGTCATCTACCGCAAACCCCAAATCTCCGGCCCGATCAGTAAATCGCTTGCGAATGTCCTCGCTGATATTTGTCTCCCGAGCTAATAGCCACAAGTAATTTGTGTTGTAACCCGCCACAAAGGCATACCGATAGTCAGGGTCTAATTCAAAGACGATGTAACTACCGTAAAACGGCCCAAAGAATGACACTTTAAGATGCGCTGTCCCGTCATCACCCACAAACTTGGCATGGCCCTCGGCGACTTTGCGCTCGCCTGTTGTCGAGTCAGTTCCACTATTGATAACACGAACTGCGCCATCGTCACGTAAGGAATATTCCGCCGTCACATCAACCAAATCTCGCTCAAAACTGTGATCGAGACGGGCAATTTCATGCCAAGTTCCCAGATAGCGAGATTTGTCGAAACCCGTCACCGGCTCAACGCCATCCGGCATACCGGTACAAGCAGACAACGCAGTCAAAATGAGTAAACTAAAACTCAGGTATTTAAATGTGGTTGTGCTCAACATCATAGTACTACCCTGTGAAATCGTTATTTTCAAGGCTGTGAAAAACCGCTGCACAGCCATCAGTGTGCACTGTAACCGTTACACCATTTGTGAAGGAAGGTGTGCCAGCCAACAATCATCTATGGCGCTCTTGATGACATAAAACAGCCACCCGCCTTCAAAGATAGTTAAAAATGTGCAGCCGTTATCACCCTGCACCATTAATACATTAAATCCAAATACCCATTCATTATACTGTATAAATATACAGTATAATGACTGCATGCCTTACGCCGAACTCCACTGCCTTAGCAACTACAGTTTCCTACTCGGAGCCTCCCACCCTGAAGAATTAGTGGAGCGTGCCGCTGCCTGCGGCTACTCCGCACTGGCCATTACTGATGAATGCTCCCTTGCCGGTGTAGTAAAGGCCCATGTCGCGGCAAAGCGCTGCGGCATAAAACTTATTATTGGCAGTGAGTTTAATTTGGTGGAAGGCATTCGGCTTATTGCACTTGCACCCAGCCGAGAGGCCTATGCCGAGTTATCAGGCCTCATCAGTCGCTCAAGGCGTCGCAGCCCAAAAGGGGAATACACGACTCGTCTACGCGACGTCATCTTTCACTTAAAACGCTGCCTCATTATCTGGCTACCTGGCAACTCTGACTATGAAATGGGTACAGGCCAGCAACTGGCACGACTGTGTAACGGTCGAATATGGGTTGGCTGTAGTCGCCTGCTAGGTAATGACGAGATACGAAGCTTTCGCCAGCGCTGGGATTTAGCACAAAAGTTGAACCTACCGTTGGTCGCCTGTGGTGATGTTCGAATGCACAGCGCATCACGAAAACGCCTACATGATGTGCTGACCGCCCTGCACCACAACACCACAGTGAGTAAGCTGGGCCTGCGTAGGCTGGCTAATAGCCAGCAGCACTTGCGCACTCTCGATAAATTACTTCCCCTTTATCCACCATCGCTGATCAGCGAAACCTTACGCATCAGTCAACAATGTCAATTCAGCCTTGACGAACTCCGCTATGAGTACCCAGAAGAAGTTATCCCCACTGGCCAAGATGCCAATACCTATCTGCGGGAACAAGTTGCCTTAGGTGCTGCGCAACGCTGGCCTAACGGCGTACCCAGTACCATTCAGAATCGCATACAGCACGAGTTAATACTCATTTCTGAACTCGACTACGAATACTATTTTTTGACCGTATACGACCTTGTTCAATTTGCTCGGGAAAGACAGATTTTGTGCCAAGGCCGAGGCTCAGCTGCCAATTCTGTTGTTTGCTACTGCTTGCACATTACCGAAGTGAATCCCGAGCAAGTCAACCTGTTGTTTGAGCGCTTCATATCTCGCGAACGCGATGAGCCCCCGGATATTGACGTGGATTTCGAACATGAACGCCGCGAAGAAGTTATTCAATATATCTATCGAAAATATACGCGCAGACGAGCCGCTTTAGCCGCAACCGTCATCACTTATCGGTCTAGAAGTGCAGTTCGTGACGTTGGTAAAGCCCTAGGGCTCGATGCCACCTTGGTAGAAGATCTCGCTAAATCCCTAGCGTGGTGGAACCGAGAGGGCGAACTCAAGCAACGTTTCGAACAGCAGGGCATGGGAATGCCCGGCAAACAAGCACAAATCTTCCTTGAGCTGGTACAAGAGATACTTGGCTTTCCACGCCATCTCTCCCAGCACGTTGGCGGCTTTGTCATTAGCCGCGGACCTATCTCTAATATGGTTCCGGTAGAAAATGCCAGCATGGATGACAGAACGGTTATTCAGTGGGATAAGGAAGATATCGAAGCTCTGGGGTTGCTAAAAGTCGATGTACTTGCCTTAGGTATGTTGTCGGCGATCCGTAAAACTCTCGCGTTAGTGCACCGGGAAAACCCTCAGATTAGGCGCATTCAGGATATTCCTCGGGAAGACCAAGCAACCTACAAAATGCTTCAGTCGGCTGATTCTCTGGGGGTATTTCAGATTGAATCTCGGGCCCAGATGTCGATGCTGCCACGCCTTAAACCTGCTTGTTTTTATGATCTTGTCATTGAGATAGCGATCGTCAGACCAGGCCCCATACA
>QXYP01000305.1 GCA_009886815.1 Halieaceae bacterium | reverse complement strand
GAACCCCCGCACCAATACCTGACAAACCAGCGCCTATGACCATAACATCGACATACTTGGATTCTTCAGCGAATGTGTTGTTTGTCCCGCCGGTACTTTCCATGTTGTTGCCTCAATACATTAATTTCAGGTTCGCTCACGCTAGGATTAGAACACAGGGTATTGCCTTTTAAGGGTCATCCAATGCCAAGAGCGGGTGATATTCAGACACCCGCCACTGAATCGCTATTGCTGTGATCGGCCTCTTTGCGCTGCGATACGCATTCGCAGAGCGTTAAGCTTGATGAACCCCTCGGCGTCCTGCTGATTGTAGGCTCCAGCATCGTCCTCAAAGGTCGCAATACTCTCGTCAAATAGCGAATCGTCAGAACGCCGACCTAAAACCGTGACATTACCTTTGTACAGTCGAAGACGAACGTCTCCATTTACCCAACGTTGGCTGTCATCAATGGCCGATTGCAGCATACGCCGCTCCGGAGACCACCAGTACCCGTTGTAGATAAGTTTAGCGTATCGAGGCATCAATTCATCTTTCAGGTGCATTGCCTCACGATCTAAGGTAATCGATTCCATAGCCCGGTGTGCCCGCAGCATGATGGTGCCGCCCGGTGTCTCATAGCAGCCCCTCGATTTCATACCCACGTAACGGTTCTCAACAATATCGGCACGTCCAATTCCGTGTGCACCACCGCGCTGATTGAGTATTTCAAGAACCTCCGCCGGTGTGTGCGCCACCCCGTCAATAGCCGTAATATCGCCACGGCTAAAGCTAAGAATAATCTCCTCACCCTGATCAGGTGCCGATTCTGGACTGACCGTCCAGCGCCACATAGATTCTTCAGCATCTGCCCAAGGATCTTCAAGTACGCCACCCTCATAGGAGATGTGCAGGAGGTTGGCGTCCATAGAATACGGTGATTTTTTGGCGGCGCCTGAAAAATCAACCGGAATAGACCGTTGCTCGCAGTAGGCCATTAGTGATTCTCGCGAACCCAGATCCCACTCTCGCCAAGGCGCTATAATTTGAATGCCCGGCTTCAAAGCGTAAGCGCCCAATTCAAATCGGATCTGATCATTGCCCTTGCCTGTAGCCCCGTGTGAAATAGCATCTGCACCGGTCTCATTGGCAATCTCAACTAAGCGCTTGGCGATAAGAGGGCGTGCGATAGACGTGCCCAGCAGATACTCCCCTTCGTAAATAGTATTTGCACGAAACATGGGATACACAAAGTCACGGACAAACTCTTCTCTAAGATCATCAATGAAAATTTCTTCAATACCCAGTGCCTGCGCCTTTGCTCTGGCAGGTTCAACCTCTTCACCTTGGCCAATATCAGCAGTAAAGGTCACAACCTCGCAGTCGTAGGTCTCCTGTAACCAGCGAACAATAACCGAGGTATCGAGACCGCCGGAGTAGGCGAGTACGACTTTATTGACAGACATGGACACACAACCTTTAACACTATGAAGGGATAAGAGGTGACAAGTTTACGCCTAGAGTGTGGGCTTGCCCAGCGCGCCCCTGCTAGACTTAACGCCCAGGACGGAACTCGATATGAAAAATCTCACCATTACGCAGCCAGACGATTGGCATGTACACCTAAGAGACGGATCTGCTTTAGTCAGGACCGCCAACGATATTGCACGGTGGGCGCGCCGCGCTATCGTTATGCCAAACCTCTCCCCCCCGGTCGTTAATGTCGCTGCCGCAGAAGCCTATCGCGAACGAATTATTAACGCCCTAACCGAGGAAAATCGGCATTTTGATCCTCTAATGACCCTCTACCTCACCGACAACACATCGGCCGCTGAAGTGGCTCAACTCGCTGAATCTTCGGTAGTGCATGCCATTAAACTTTATCCAGCGGGCGCAACCACCAACTCTGCTGCGGGTGTTAACGATCTCTCGAGCCTTTACCCCGTCTTCGAGGCTATGGAAAAGCACGATGTTCCTCTGTTAATACACGGGGAAGTCACAGATTCTGATATCGATATTTTTGATCGAGAAAAGGTGTTTATCGATCAGCACCTAGGGCCGCTCGTCGATCGTTTTCCCGGTTTACGGGTGATCTTCGAGCACATCACCACCGAGGATGCCGTCGCTTTTGTTGTGGCGGCAAGAGAGGGTGTCGCTGCAACCATCACGGCACACCATCTGCTGTATAACCGCAACGACATGCTAGTCGGGGGGATTCGACCCCATTTCTTTTGTTTACCGATTCTAAAGCGCGATCAGCACAGAATGGCACTGGTCCGAGCGGCAACCTCCGGGAATCCCCGTTTCTTTTTAGGGACAGACTCGGCACCCCATGTTCGTTCCGAAAAAGAATCTAGCTGCGGATGTGCTGGCTGCTATACCGGTCATGCGGCCATGGAGCTCTATGCCGAGGTCTTTGAGGCTGAAGGGGCTCTGGATCAACTGGAGGGCTTCGCGAGCCATTTTGGTGCAGACTTTTATCGATTACCGCGTAACGACACAACCATCACACTCATACAGAACTCAAATCCCGTAGCCGCGCAATTATCTTTGGGCGATGACGACATACTCATCCCTATTCGTGCGGGTGAAATGTTGCGCTGGGAGTTAGTGTCGTGACCTCAGTCACTGCCTATCGTATGCGGGATCGCTTTAGAGGCTTTCTACCGGTTATTGTCGATGTAGAAACCGGTGGCTTCAATGCAACCACCGATGCGCTTCTCGAAGTGGCTGCCACACTTATCCACTTAGATGACAGAGGCGAGGTGGTACTGGGAGACACCCTTAGCTTTAATGTGGAGCCTTTCGAGGGTGCCAATATTGAGCCATCGGCTCTTGAGTTCACTGGGATAGATCCAGAGAACCCACTTCGTGCCGCATTGCCTGAGGCCATTGCTTTAGGGGAGTTATTTACCCGAATACGCAAAGAGGTTAGAGATACCGGTTGCAATAGGGCCATATTGGTAGGCCACAATGCGCACTTTGACGCTGGTTTTCTCACGCATGCCAGCCAGCGATGCGATATTAAACGCAACCCCTTTCACCCCTTCTCGCATTTCGATACCGCCACGTTAGCCGGACTTGCTTTCGGACACACGGTATTGGCCCAAGCTTGCCGAAGAGCCGGTATCGAATTCGATAACAGCGAAGCACACTCCGCCGCCTACGATGCAACTAAAACGGCCGAATTGTTTTGCTGCATTGTTAATCAGTGGCAGCAACGCGGTGGCTGGCAGTGGCCGGAGATGCCTGAGGACCACGAATAAGTGATCCCGGGTACTCCCCATGAAAGTTCCCGTCACTAAAAGTCACCACGCCAGACTTAATGGTCGCTCGATAACCTCGAGCATCCTGAAGCAATCGCATGCCACCCGCGGGAAGGTCATGAGCCACCCAGGGCTGGTTCAATCCCAGAGCCTCAAGATCAATAATATTGAGATCTGCCAGATAACCCTCAGAAATCAAACCACGGTCGTTAAGCCCATAGAGCTGTGCTGTATTGGCACACTGCCGGCGAATGGCCTGCTCTATCGGTATTCGGCCGCGACTGCGATCACGGACCCAGTGCTGCAATAAAAAGGTGGTTGCTGCGGCATCGCAAATCGTCCCGCAATGCGCTCCACCGTCAGACAATGAGTTAACACAGTCATCCGATGCGAGAATCGGTTCCAGAAAGTCGAGGTTGCCATCAGCATAATTCAGCAAGGGAAAGTAAATAAATCCCTGACCGTCGTTAGCCATCATTGCGTCATAGGCGAATGCTTCAGCTGACATTCCCGCGCCTGCCGAAAGAGCGGCGATCGAATCTTCAGCGGTGGGTTCGTAGTCGAAACCATCACTCATTGGATACTGCATTTGAAAAGCCGAAATCATGAGTTCTAATAGTAATTTAAGATCTGTTTCCGGCAGGTCGTGCTCCTCGGCCAACAGCTGCTCTTTGAATTTTGCATCCTTCAGCTTCTCCAGCTGCTCAGGCCAGGTCAGATCTTTAATAGACAGCCAGCTGGGTTTAAACGCAAAGGGATGGAAGGTCGCCTGCCAACCCAGAATCAATCCAGTGCCCCGCAACGCGATCTGCGCGACAAGATGTGCTCCGCGTGCATTTTCATCACGCATTGAGGCGAGTTGGTTCTCCAGTGCCATCGCCTTAATTGGAGACTGCAGCGCCGTAAAACTAACGGGTAAGCCTGTCTCACGACTCAGCTCACCCATCCACTCAAATTCATTCCATTCGGGCATCAGATCGCTCGACAGCTCGAACACGCCATAACCTACTCGGCCCATGGCTCGCCCTATGCCCAGCAGTTCCTCGGGGGTAGCCGTTGTGCCAGGCACCAGCACACCATCAACTGATTTGTGCAGCACTGTCCGCGATGTGGAAAAGCCCAGTGCGCCCGCTCGCAGCCCCTCCTCAACAATAGCCGACATGCGCGCAATATCGGTTTCTGTAGGTGCTTCGTTGGCGGCACCACGATCGCCCATGACATAGGCTCGAACAGCGCCGTGAGGCACTTGTGTGGCGATATCAATGCTTCTGGGTAGGGCCTCCAAGGCGTCGAGATACTCAGGAAAAGACTCCCAGTTCCACTTCATACCCTCTGACAGTGCCGACCCCGGAATGTCCTCAACACCCTCCATCAAGCCAATCAGCCAATCGTGTCGGTCCTTCGCCGCGGGAGCAAACCCTACCCCGCAGTTTCCCATAACGACGGTCGTGATGCCGTGCCAAGCCGAGGGTGCCATTTCCTGATCCCACGTGGCTTGACCATCATAGTGGGTATGAATATCGACAAAGCCCGGGGTTACATAGCAACCCTTCGCGTCGATCTCTTGATCGGCACTGCCTAAATCCTGACCAACAGCAGCGATAAAACCATCTTTGACAGCAACATCTGCCAAGAACGGAACGCCCCCCGAACCATCGACGACAGTGCCACCTTTTATCATTAGATCGTACATTCGCATCACCCCAAAAAGTTCAATACGCAAAATCTACCAAATTTCAGCGAATCGCCAAAATCACCCGTCTTCACCCGAAATCTGATTGAGCAAGATATCTAACTCGACGATCAGTTCATCCAAGGTGGCCATTCCCAACAATTCATATTTAACGGATTCATCAAAGGGCAAAAGCTGTATTAGGGTGAAAGCCACCTCCCAGGCATTGGTGTAATCGATCGTCAGATCCATCCGCTGAATATGGGGGTGAGACTCTAAGCCTCGTAATACGATCTCTAGAGAGCGCCATTCGTCCGTCATTGGAGCCGGCTCCAAGGGCGCCTCCATAGTGACTTGCGAGCGAATCAAGCCCGATGGATCACGCCAGACCTCATTAATGTCAAAACGCTCCTCACCACGAATTGTGATGCCTAATAGTCCATTAGGCAGTTGGTCAAAGTCGGTTATGCGAGCGTGGGTACCGTAGTCGCCAACGTCAGGGGTATTGTGAGACCCCCCACTCACCTCCGAACCCTGCCGCAACCAAACCACGCCAAAACCGGTCCCTGTACGCATACAAGCCGCAACCATATCCAAGTACCGCTGCTCAAATATCTGGAGCGGCATGTATCCATAGGGAACGAGTGCTGATGATAAGGGGAACAGTGGTATCTCAGTCATGATGAATTCTCGGGGCGGCTGGCGCGTTCTAATTGATTCAATAACTCTAACGCTTGCTCGGCACTGTCACCACAGACATCGATATGAGGTTTAAAATTACGGCACACCGCCGGTCTTCGCGTATCAAGGAACAGGCCGCAGCCCCGGGCAGCATCGAGGTGAACACAAGGTGTTCCGGGGGGCTTGCCCTGTGGCATGCCGTAAAAAGGACGCGTTATGCCCGGCGCTATGCAGCAGGCACCGCAACCCGCACGGCACTCAAAGACCTCATCGACCACCTTCAGGTCCCAGCGGCCGAAACACCAAAATGAGCTGTGGCAACAAAAGCAGCGCCCCCGCAACCGCCGCTATCATCGCTAAATCAGTGAGCAGACCAAAATAAAGACTGGGGGTGAAATTAGAGAGTGTCAGTAAGGAAAATCCCACCATGACGGTTAGGGTTGTGTAATACATGGCTCTGCCAATACTCGCATGACTTCGGTGCATGGCTGCGTGGTAATTATGATCGATGGCAAATTCGCTACGAAACCGATGGATGTAATGAATACAATCGTCAACGCCAATACCAACCACGATGGCAGCAATGGTGATGGTCATAATATCGAGAGGAATACCCAAAAGCCCCATCACCCCTAGAACAAGCCCCGCGGCAAGGACGTTGGGCGCCAGCGCCAACAGCGCCAGAGACAATGACCGAAACAAAACCCAAAACATAAGCCCTATCACCAAAAACACAACGCCCAACGTTAAAATTTGCGATTTAAAAAGGCTTTGAAGAACATTGTTATAGAGCACCAGCAAGGACGTAAACTGAATGCGCTCCGGTGCAATATCAAGTGTCTGAACTAGCTCTAAATGCAGTTCGCGAAGAAATTGATCGCGCTTCAAATCTCGACTGGTTTCTTTTGCCCGAACAGAGATTCGAGCCTCATCGGTTTCAGAATAAAAATAAGGCCTTACCAGCGTTGCAGCGACATCTTCCGGCATGCTGTTTTGCACGAGGGCCAGCTCTATCGCACCCAAAGGTGCCCCATACAACCCGTCCATCACCTCAAACGCGGTCGATAGCGATAGAACTTTTCCCGTTTCGGGTCGAGCCTCCACTAACTCATGGGCCTGATCAAGAAGATCGCGGCCCCGGGGCGAAAACCAAAATGAAGGCGCTACACTGCCCTCTTCGGCAAAAAAATCACCGTCACCAAAACCATCGTCAAAAAAGGGATCGTCGGAAAACGAGTCGTCGAAGCCGCCACCATTTCCCCCATCGCCAACCACGGAGTTGTTCGGTCCCGGCGCCTCAAAACTCGCGTCAACTTCCGACTCGACAGCTTCTTCGAGCGGCGGATACAGCACAATATCGAGGGGAATCGTCCCCCCTAAACGGGCATCCAGTAATTCCATGCCTTGATAAATCTCAGTGCTTTCCTTGAAGTAATCAATGAATCGATTCTCAACCTTCAACCGAGCGATACCCACCGCTACGAGCACCACCAGAACACCCGAAAATAACAGCACCCCTGCCCCGTAACGTTCCACCCAACCTGCGAATCGCACCGTCATACCGCTATCCATCGAAGACGGAGCAACTTGTGTCGGAGCTGGCAGCAATGAAATCAGTGCCGGTACCAACATGAAAGTGGAAACGAAGGCGAGCACAATGCCCACAGTCATCATGAGGCCAAAATCAATGACCGGCTGAATACCCGCAACCATCAAAGACGCAAAGGCCACAATTGTCGTCAATGCCGTGTAGCCACAGGGTACTAGCATCAGTTGCGCGGCCTTTGCGGCACGCTGGCGACGATTTTCTTCTGGATTTACCTGCTCTAATTCCCGGTAACGCACCACAAGGTGTACCGATAAGGACAGCGTGATGATCAAAAGAACAGCGACAAAGTTTGAAGAGATCACGCTCATGCGCCAGTCCAAAAACCCGAGCAAACCCAACATTATTCCAGCTGTGATCGAGCAATTTAAAATGGGGAT
>QXYP01000304.1:2948-3181 GCA_009886815.1 Halieaceae bacterium | reverse complement strand
GTGGTTCGACAACATATGCACTTCGTCAATCAGGTATATTTTGAAGCGCGCCCGGCTTGGCGCGTACTGAACGTTGTCCAGAAGCTCTCGCGTGTCTTCTACTTTTGTGCGAGATGCCGCATCGACCTCAATAAGATCAACAGAACGCCCCTCGGCAATCTCCCGACACGACCCACACTCTCCGCAGGGTTCTGAGCCAACGCCGACCTCACAATTGAGACACTTGGCCAATA
>QXYP01000304.1:0-2938 GCA_009886815.1 Halieaceae bacterium | reverse complement strand
CCTTGTACCGGTAAACAAATAGGCATGATGCAGCCGATCGTTGTCGAGCGCGTTCACCAGCGCACGCAGCACATGCTGCTGCCCCACCATTTCGTGAAACGTACGAGGGCGCCATTTACGCGCTAACACCTGGTAACTCATTGACCCATTGCCGATTGTCACCCGATAAAGTGGAGGTGACCCGAGCAGCCACACCCCGGCACCCGAATCAGTAACTACCGTTGCTCCCTTCCGGGCCTGGCGGAGTTCATTACCTATCGCTGCGAAGGGACCACTCGAGTCACCATAAAGCCCGCTAGAAGCGGGTGGCGTAGTGTCGCGAAAACAACGCTGATCCGCAACTTTAAGAGCCACGTAAATTGCATCAAAGCAATGTAAATCGAATTTACATTAATGTGAATTCGATTTACATTGCCAAATCAGCCTTAACAAACGCCGTCACCTGCAGCGTTGGAGCGCACTACCATGGCTAAAATACCCATTAAATTGCTGAGCAGGGGATCCTTGCTAGCAGTCGTTGCCGCTGTTTCTTTGTCTTTCCTCATCACCAGCCTGATTAATGGCAATGTAAGGCCGCCCCAGAAGCAAGTGAGAACCCCCCTCCCCGTTGCCATAATGCCCTACACTCGCGAAGACCATTACATTCGTAAGTCTAGCTATATCGGCAATGTTAGAGCCCGTAGAGACAGCGCACTGGCTTTTGAAGTGCCGGGTACACTGGAAACACTGCCCGCCAGAGAAGGAATGTCGATTTCTGAGGGTCAATTACTGGCCACCCTCAATACAGATCAACGGTTAGCCAGATTACGTGCGGCCGAAGCCGAACTCGCCAAAATCACAACCAATCTCGAACTAGCGACCATGAAGCGTGAGCGCCTTGCCGATCTATTGGATCGTGGTTTGACGTCACAGCAAACATTTGACGACGCCCAGCTGGGTACCCAGGCATTGCAGCAGGCTCAGCGGGCCATCAGTGCCCGTAGAGATAGCGCCCTCATGGACATTGAAAAAAGTAACTTAAAGGCCCCATTCTCTGGCGTAGTCGCACAACGCTTTGCCGATCAAGGGGCAGTGGTCACACCGGGAACGCCCATTCTCAGGCTGTTAGCCCAATCGAGCTTTGAAGCACATGTAGGCGTCCCCATTGCTATCGGAAATTCACTAACCCCTGGAGAGATTTATTCGCTGACCATCGGTAACCAGCATCTGGAAGCTAAACTTCAAAACATACGTGGCGATGTCGACGCTGCCACACTGACCGTTGGCACAATCTTTCTGTTACCTGAGGAAGCTGCGGTAAAAACCGGTGAGACAGTCAGCCTTGAATTGGCCGAACCGGTACATGAATCAGGCGGCTGGGTACCGCTGTCTTCCTTGACGGCAGGTAATCGCGGCCTTTGGGATGTCTTGGTGGTGAAAACCGTACCCGAGGGATATGTTGCGGTCCGGGAAGCTGTGGAGATTATTTACAGCAACAACGATCAAGTTTTTGTCGCGGGAACACTGGCAGATGATGCCCAGATTATTGCCAGCGGGCTTCATCGCTTAAGTCCCGGGGCTTTCATAACCCCTGTTGAAGATTAAGCGATGATCGCTCAATTACTGTTTCAGAATCCCCGCTACCTAACGCTGATGTTACTCATTATTGCCGCCGTAGGTACTACATCCTACTCAAGCTTGGGGCGCCAAGAAGACCCTACCATCACGCCATTTATTGCCAAGGTAGAAACATTTTTTCCAGGCGCGAGTCCAGCGCGTGTTGAATCGCTAGTGACCAAACCGCTAGAGGATGCTTTGCGAGAAGTTCCCGAGGTCACCGAAATCCAATCGACCTCTGCGGCGGGTGTTTCGGTGATCTCTATAGAGACAGACTATCGGCTATCTCTGGCCGATATCGAACGCGTTTGGTCTGAACTACGCGACATCGTATCGGCCGAAGCTAGGAGATTCCCTACAGGTGTTGAACCGCCCCTTTTTGAAGACGACATCATTACAGCCTACGTTAAGATTCTCGCCATCTCGGCTAAACCGGGTAGAAGCTTATCGCCATTGGTGCTGCGCAGAGAGGCTGAGATCCTCGCCGATGCCATTCGCAGCGTGCCCAATACCAAACGCGTCACCCTGTACGGAGCACCTCAGGAAGAAGTGCTGGTCGAGCTAGACGAAACACTGCTAGCCTCTCTGGGCATTGGCGTCACCGAAGTCAGCGAAATTCTGCGTAAAGCTGATGCTAGAACACCCTCGGGAAGCCTAACAGGTAGTGGCTCCGATATTGCTGTTGAACTAGCAGGCGAGTTTACAAATCTAGAGACATTAAGGGAGCTGCAGATTCGTGCGCTCCCAAACGGACGTGTTGTAAGACTCCAAGATGTTGCCAAGATTTCTCGAACTGAACGAATTCCTGCCTTTAGTTATGCGTTGTCTAATGGTCGACGCTCGGTACTGCTAGGCACCGAAATGATGCAGGGCTATCAGGCCGATACCTACGGCGCCCGCTTTGACGAGTTTTTGGAAGGCTACCGCGCTCAAGCCCCCGATGGACTGAGCATAGAGATTGCCTACGACCAAAGCCAGTACACGGAAGCTCGCCTCGCAGGTGTCGCGAGCAACCTGTTAGCCGGTGTTTGTATCGTACTCGCCGTGCTTTTTGTCACCTTGGGTTGGCGTGCTGCCTTGGTCGTCGCTGTAATTCTGCCCATGTGCACTCTGTTATCCATGCTCGGACTGCTATACCTAGAAGTCCCCATCCACCAAATGTCACTCACCGGACTGGTCGTTGCCCTTGGACTGCTCGTTGACGGCTCTATCGTGATGACCGATGAAGTGCGCAAACGGCTCATCATGGGAATGTCGCCGCTGGAGGCACTCAGGGCCTCCGTTAGCCGATTACGCATACCGCTCATTGCATCAACAGCACCCAACTGTCTCTTATAAACAT